>JAIRKY010000037.1 GCA_031259755.1 Mediterranea sp. (in: CFB group bacteria)
GGGAAAAGCATGCAAAGCCAGCTTCGACAATTCACCCTGGGAAGGAAAGAACATGTTTTATCCGACCTGATGTCTTTATGGCAAAAAGAATCTACAATAAAATAGCGGCAACTCTTTAGAGCCTGTTTAAATTTTAATGCAATAAAAAGCTAAAGGGTTTCCGTCTTTGCTGTTTAGGTTGTTTCATCTTCGGTAGACAGTTGCTTGCCGCTTACGGCGGTGACTTTCTT
This sequence comes from Mediterranea sp. (in: CFB group bacteria), assembly GCA_031259755.1. Lineage (GTDB taxonomy): Bacteria > Bacteroidota > Bacteroidia > Bacteroidales > Bacteroidaceae > Bacteroides. Next base: position 231 of record JAIRKY010000037.1, read on the forward strand.
TTTCAGTTCGGCGGTGAAGGTGGTGTTCGATACAAAGGTACTGCTGATGTTTACGCCGTTCATCCATAGCTCCCCTTTGATATCGACATAGTTTACCGGAGTCAGGATGATGTTTCCGGCGAGGTTGGCAACGGTGGTATTGATAAGGTGATTATCAAACAACAGGGCATTCAAACTGTTAATATTGGCGAGTTTTCAGGTGTGCCGGCATTTAAACCGTCGAAAGACTTTAAACTATAATTGCAGTCATAATTTAAAAACAAAAGCAGGAAGTTTTATTTCCTGCTTTTTTGTTTTAATGTATCTTTTGGCCTTCCGTTCTAATAATACTAATTAATGCCATTAAATATCAGAATGTCTGTTTCCTTATTACTTAATCAGGTCAGTGAAAGCCGGATCAGTTGCATATTTTGCAAATTCAAGGTCTGTAGCAGCTTGTTGCGCCAAAGAAGCATCTTTTGCAATTGCATTTTTCAGATTACTTGTAACCATTGAAGAGTTGTTGGTTCTTGCGCCTAATACAGCTTTCAAGTAGTCAGTATAAGCATCAGGAGCCTCAACTGTATCTAAAGTAGATTTGGCTTTGTTGTAATCCTTAGCAAGGATCTGAGCCAAAGCAGCGCTATTAGTCTTAGCAGGACCAAATGAGCTTACTGCTCTGCTGTATTGACCTTGAGCAAGATACAAGTTACCCAATGATTCGTTCAACTCAGGAGTTCCGGAAGCTTTACCGAAGTAGGATTCAGCAGTAGTTGTGTCACCCTTCTTGAGAGCGATAAGACCTAAGTTATTGTTCACTTCAGGAGTACTCTTAATGCTGTTCGCTTTATTGAAGAATGATTCAGCTTTAGTGAAGTCACCAGCCTGATATGCTAACAAACCTAAGTTGTTGTAACCACGGTAATCGTTAGGGAACTGTTTTGTAACCTGGGTATAGATAGATTCTTTCTTAGTAACGTCATTGGTCAATGTTGCAGCGTAAAGAAGCTCTTCCAAACTCAATGCACCTGGGTTAGAAGAAGCCAACTGGGCAATTTCTTCGTCTGATTTACCGATGATTTCGTAATTCAATGTCAAACGTGAACGTCTTAACTGAGGAAGGATTTCATCGGCAAGAGTTTTGTATACAGAAGAGATGTTTTTGATTTCTTTTTCTCTTTGTTCCGGATCTTTGTACATAGAAAGAACGCGAAGAATTAACTCCTTATCCTGGATGTTTGATTTACTAACCAATTCCTGAAAACCGTCCCAGTCTTGTGCCGTATATTTAGAGTCCAAAGCAGTGTTAACCTTAGCTTTCTTCAGTTCTTGACTCAAGTATTTAGCTGTGTTGTCTTCACGGTTTCCGGCAAGACCGGTATTCAGTTTAACACCACCATCAGGAGATGCGTAAGCAGAAACTTCGATATTCGTGATTTTCTTGTTTTCTGCAGCATTAACATTAGAAATGTTTTTCTTGAAATCTTTTATCTCACCTTTGTTCAACTCGCTGGCGCGCAGGTTAGCTTGTTGAATAAGGAACATGATGTTAGCTTGTTTAGCCTCTTTGATGATACGTTGGAATGCGTCAGTTCCCAAACCGGGGTTAGCGTTGTTCAACGTATTTTTAAGTAAAGCAGAAGTTGCGACAACACCGTCAGCTACCTTAACAGGAGGGATATTAACAACTTTATCACCGATTTTCGCGTTGAATTCAAGATACAATTCCGACTTAGCCATTTCCGGGATATAGTCAAAATTAGCTTTTGTTGAATAGTTACCGCCCATTTTGTAGTTAATGGTCTGGTCGTTACCTTCTACTTTTTCACCTTGGAATGTAGTTGACTGGCTTCTGGCTTCGCCGCCCTCCCATTTCAATACCGGAGTAACTTCTACAACTGCTTTTTTCTTGAAATACTTTTCTGGAAATTTGCCGTGAATAGTAACAGGTACTTTTCCACTGACTGCTTCAAGAACTTGCGGATCAGCCGTGAAGTAATCCGATGACAATTCACCCATTTTGCCACTACATGAAGATAGGGCAACAACCACTGTTAACAGAAGTGGTAAATACAGTTTCTTAATCATTTTTCTAAAGTATAAATTAAACGTTTGTAATTGATTTATTATTAGTTTTTATTGCTTTCCTGCAAGCTGATTCTTGCGAACGTAGGCAAAGATACCGATTTATTGGATAATCTGTTAATCCAAGACCCAAAATTATGATAATTTTATAAAAAATCATGCTACGGAAGGATTTATTTCATCATAAATAACAAAAACGAATCTATCATTGTTCGTCTTCAACAGTATTGTTTCTTCGATATTTTATATTCCTGGGGTGGTGCTTTATGATTTCGGAGCGCAACATATTTCGGTCGATGTGTGTATAAATTTCCGTGGTGGCAATCGTTTCATGCCCCAACATGCTTTGGATGGCGCGTAAGTTGGCTCCGCCTTCGAGAAGATGAGTGGCAAAGGAGTGCCTGAACGTGTGTGGACTGATGTTTTTCTTGATCCCCGCCGCCGTAACCAATTCTTTTATCATGTGGAATATCATAATACGAGACAGATTAGTTCCTCTTCTGCTTAAAAAAAGGTAGTCTTCAAAGCCTTTTTTTGCGATGACCTGATTCCTGTCTAAGATATACAGTTTGATCTCATTTATGGCTTTCGGGGAGATGGGTACAAGCCGTTGCTTATTTCCCTTTCCCTCAACTTTGATAAAACCTTCGTCGAGATATAGCTCGGATAGCTTCAGATTGGTCAGTTCCGACACACGGAGTCCGCAACTGTACAAAGTTTCCAGAATAGCCTTGTTTCTTTGTCCTTCATTTTTGCTGAGGTCGACTGTTCCGATTATGGCATCAATCTCTTCTATGGTCAGCACTTCGGGGAGTTTGAATCCGATCTTGGGGCCTTCCAGTAGTTCCGACGGATCGACTTCCAGATAGTCGGTGAGGATCAAGAAATTAAAAAAGGATTTTATGCCCGAAATGATGCGTGCCTGCGACCGGGCATGGATGCCGATGTCATGTAAACCGGCTAGAAACTGTTGCAGGTCATCCAAGGTGATATCTGATATGGCGATGTCTTCCAACGTCAGGAACGACAGGAGTTTGTCCAGATCAGTCAGGTAGGCATCCAGCGTGTTCTTGGACAATGATTTTTCTAATTTCAGGTATCGCTGATAGTACTTTATTATATTATCCGTTTCATCCTTCTTCGTCATATTTCATTTGTTTTCATTCTTTTTTCTACCTTTGTACCTTGAAATATTGTTCTCAAAACAAAGATATTAAAAACAATCCGATTGTGTGATGAGGATACAAATTATTAACGGACCGAATATTAACCTGCTGGGCAAGCGTGAGCCTTCTATTTACGGCAGCGTTACTTTTGAAGATTACCTGGTTAGTCTTCGTAGTAAATATCCTGATATTGAGATTGATTACTATCAATCGAATATCGAAGGTGAGTTGATCAATAAGATTCAAGAAGTCGGATTTGATGTTGAAGGAATTGTTTTGAACGCAGGGGCTTACACTCATACTTCTATTGCCCTGCAGGATGCTATACGCTCTGTTTCTTCGCCTGTGATTGAGGTGCATATTTCCAATGTCCATAAAAGAGAAGAATTTCGTCACACTTCAATGATTGCCGCCGTATGTAAGGGGGTGATCTGTGGTTTTGGGCTTGATTCTTACCGTTTGGCGGTCGAGGCATTGTTGAATCAGTTTTAATAAGGTATTTTTGAATTTATGAAGAAGCATACCAAGATTGTTGCTACTATTTCGGATCAACGTTGTGATGTAGAGTTCCTTACCCAATTGTATGAGGCAGGAATGAATGTCGTTCGTATGAATTCCGCTCATTTGAATAGAGAAGGATTTGATAAGATCATTGATAACGTAAGAGCTGTATCAAACAATATTGCCATTTTGATGGACACAAAGGGTCCTGAAGTCCGTACTACGGTTTGCGCTTCACCTATTCCTTTTTGTACCGGCGAAAAGGTAAAGGTAATCGGCGATCCTGAGCGTGAGACAATCCATGACTGTATTGCTGTATCTTATCCGGATTTCGTAAAAGATATAAAAATAGGCGGCAACATACTGATCGATGATGGTGAGTTGGATTTGAAAGTGATAGACCGTGTAGATGGCTATCTGATCTGTGAGGCGCTGAACGATGCGACTCTTGGAAGCCGTAAAAGCGTGAATGTTCCGGGAATGCGTATTAATCTACCTTCGTTGACAGAAAAAGATAAAGCTAATATCCTGTATGCGATTGAAAAAGATATTGATTTCATTGCACACTCTTTCGTGAGAACAAAGCAAGATGTGCTTGATATTCAGGAAATTCTTAATCAACATAATAGTGAGATAAAGATCATCTCTAAAATAGAGAATCAGGAGGGGGTTGATAATATCAATGAGATTCTTGAAGTGACTTATGGTATTATGATTGCCCGTGGTGATCTTGGTATTGAGATCCCACAACAAAAAATACCGGGTATCCAGCGCAAGTTGATCAAGAAATGTATATTAGCGAAACGCCCCGTAATTGTGGCGACCCAGATGCTTCATACGATGATCCATAATCCACGCCCTACGCGTGCTGAGGTTACGGATATCGCGAATGCGATCTATTATCGTACCGATGCATTAATGTTGAGTGGTGAAACGGCTTATGGCAAATATCCTGTGGAGGCTTTGCGTACAATGGCGCAAATCGTCGAGCAAGCCGAAAAAGATAAACTGGAAGAAAATGATATCCGTATTCCTTTGAGTTCGGATAACATTGATGCTACAGCCTTTTTGGCCAAACAAGCTGTGAAAACTTCTTCCAAGATGAATATCCGTGCTATTATTACGGATAGCTATACCGGACGTACAGCCCGCTATGTGGCGGCTTTCCGTGGTAAATATCCGGTGTTGGCAATCTGTTACAGAGAAAAAACGATGCGTCTGTTGGCGCTTTCTTATGGTGTACTGCCTATCTTCCTGGAGGAAAAAGACAACGCACGTACTTACTTCTTCTCAGCATTGGAAATGTTGATACAAAGTAAGCGGGTGAAACCTGATGATATGTATGCTTATCTGAGTGGTAGCTTCGGTGAAGGTGGAGGTACTACTTTCATCGAAATTAATAAGGTAAATACAGTTTTGGCTAATGCTGACAACTACTTTTTGCCTAGCTTCAGCCAACGATGACCGACGAGGCGGGTTCTGAGTTTTAAGTATTAAGTTAACCTACAGTGTCAACCTGCAATGCTCAAAACTTAAAACTATGAAAAATGTCTATTGACGAATATATACTGCAACATATTGATCCTGAGAGTGACTATCTGAAGGCGCTTCACCGAGATACATACGTGAAGTTACTGCGTCCGCGTATGGTTTCGGGACATTTGCAGGGACGTCTTTTGAAGATGTTTGTTGAAATGATCCGTCCCAAACAGGTTCTTGAAATAGGCACATATAGCGGATATTCCGCGCTTTGCCTGGCCGAGGGGCTTAAAGAGGGAGGCATGCTCCATACGTTTGAGATCAATGATGAACAGGAAGATTTTACCCGTCCCTGGTTGGAGCGATCGGCATATGCGGATAAAATAAAGTTTTATATAGGCGATGCCTTGGAGATTGCTCCTCAGCTTGGATTAACGTTCGATCTGGTTTTCGTGGATGGGGATAAGCGGAAATATATCGAGTACTATGATATGGCGCTCGAACATCTGTCTCCGGAAGGATATATTATTGTTGATAATACGTTATGGAATGGGCATGTTCTGCAGGAATCCCATACAACGGACGGACAAACCTGCGGTATAAAGGCTTTTAATAATTATGTAGCGCAGGATGACCGGACGGAGAAAGTAATTCTTCCGTTACGTGACGGCTTGACGATTATTAAAAAGAAAGTGTAATAGATTAACGTCAGTTCGGTGAAAGCGAGAGCAACGCTTTACCTTTTGTATGTAGGGATGTATCACTTGACAGTAACCGCCATTGGATTACGTACTTTTTGAACATATTCCGAAACGTATTTATCCCAACTTGCAGCATCTTTTATGGCTGCTTTGCTCCACGCCGAACCGAAATAATAAATATAATCCGACCCCGGCTCGTAATCACTGATTGCCAGTACATGGCCATCGGCTCCACCTCTTTCTTTTTCTCTTTCTTCTTTGGAAAAATACACGGCTTTGACTTCTTTCACTGTACCCGGCACGGCCACACCTACAAAGATCTTTCCGTTATCTACATTCACATTATCAGTCGGGTCTACATAAGTCGTATATCCATTGGCTGCATCAGCGGCGATAACTGCTGTTCCTTCAGGTTCATGAAGTACAAGACCTGCGGCAATTTCTACAGACTCGTTCAAACCTGAATAAGAGATCACAGCTTTGTTCATATACGAACCCGCATCAAGATTGATTATACGAGTTTCAACTACATTAGGATTATCTGCTACTGTCAATGGGTTATATTGCAATTGCAACGTAAAACGTAATGGCCCATTATCAAGGATTTCATACGTTTTATAGCAGTAGGGGTAGATGATTTGGCCATCAACTATCAAAGCGGCCGTACCACCGCCCAATGTAGGACCTACTTTATAACAATCCAGACCATTGCCATGGTCAACATGATAAGATGTTGCCGCACGCAATTCTCCGGCCGTTTCAGGGTCAACCGATTTTAAGCTGTCGATCTTAGCCAATGTCTCAGGATTTAATTCCATAGCATAACGAGCCTCAACTACAGGTTCTATCGTATTATATTTTGTCCATACATCGTACCCGAAAGCTCTTTCACCGGTAGCTTGCAAGGCAGGGCCATACGTACGGAAAGCAACCCGATCATTTTCCCATGCGATATCATCCACACGTTCGGAATAATGTCTGCCACATGCGATAACCGGTACATCGACAGGAGTCCCTACCTTAATAATATAAGTAGTTGTCGCACCGGCGGGTACATTAGCCTGGAAGATAACTTTCTCATCAAATGTAATTTGATAAGGGATCTCTTTTCCTTCAGCATCACGAATAACAATCTGTCCATCATTGGGCAATTGCAGTAATACGGATACTTCGTCCATAGATACTTCAACCATCTCATTAGTTCTGTCCAGCGCCATATCGTTGACTATAGTTACGGTCACTGTCTTGCTTTCATTACAAGCTATCATAACAAAAGCTGCCATTAATACAAAAAGGATCTTCTTCATTTAAATAAGTTTTAAGTTAAGTAAGTTGCAAGTTATAAGTTGTATGCACTACAGTAAAACTTACAACTTAAAACTTTTAAGGTTGTTTCCCGATATAAGCCAGGATACCGCCGTCAACATATAATATGTGACCATTCACGAAGTTAGACGCTTCGGACGCCAGGAATATTGCAGGCCCAACCAAATCTTCCGGTGTACCCCAACGAGCAGCAGGCGTTTTAGCAATAATAAACTGATCGAACGGATGAGGGGAACCATCCGCTTGTTTTTCTCTCAACGGAGCTGTTTGAGGAGTAGCGATATAACCCGGTCCAAGGCCATTACATTGAATGTTGTATTCGCCATATTCAGAAGCTATATTACGGGTCAACATCTTCAATCCACCCTTAGCGGCTGCATAAGCCGATACGGTTTCACGACCCAATTCGCTCATCATAGAGCAAATGTTGATGATCTTACCACCGTTCTTCTTCATCATAGAAGGAAGTACTGCTTTAGCAACGATAAATGGGCCATTCAAGTCAATGTCAATCACTTGACGGAATTCGGCAGCTTTCATTTCGTGCATAGGAATACGTTTGATAATACCGGCATTGTTTACCAATATATCAATTACACCCACTTCTTTCTCAATTTGAGCAACCATTGCGTTTACCTGATCTTCGTTTGTAACGTCACAAACATATCCGTGCGCTCGAATACCTTCTGCTTCATAAGCAGCAATTCCCTTATTTACCAAGTCTTGATTAATATCGTTAAATACAACTGTCGCACCTGCTTTAGCATATCCGCAGGCAATAGCGAAACCGATACCGTAAGAAGCACCTGTTACAAGTGCGATTTTACCTTCTAATGAAAAATGTGCCATAAGTTAGTAGTTAGTAGTTAAATCAATGAAATAATGCTGCATAGAAAAAGATAAAACCTATCTTTTATCTTCTACTTTAAATCTGTAATCCGTGAGAAATCCTGATCGCCATAATCCAGGTTTTCGCCACCCATACCCCAGATGAACGTATAGTTGTGAGTAGCAGCAGCCGAGTGGATGGACCATTCGGGTGAAAGTACAGCCTGATTGCTCTTCATCCATACGTGACGAGTTTCATCTACTTCACCCATAAAGTGACACACGGCGTGCTCTTCAGGTACTTCAAAATAAAAATAAGCCTCCATACGACGTGAATGTACGTGAGCAGGCATTGTATTCCATACACTACCGGGCGCCAATTCTGTCATACCCATTTGTAACTGGCAAGTAGGCAACACCTGATTCACCAACATCTTGTTAATGTTACGATGGTTAGAACCTTCCAATGAACCCATCTCTGCAACCACAGCATCAGCTTTAGTTACTTTCTTATCCGGATAATTACGATGAGCGGTGAGCGAGTTAAAATAGAATTTGGCAGGTTGGGAAGCATCTTTGCTTTCAAAGGTTACTTCTCTGTCACCTGAGCCTAAGTAGAGCGCTTCTTTGTAATCCAATTCAAACACAACGTCCCCGGCTTTTATTACACCAAGGCCACCTACGTTATAAATACCCATTTCACGACGGGTAAGAAAGAAAGGCGCTTTTAGCGGATCAATCGTTTCCAAAGCCAATACCTCTCCAACAGGCATAGCGCCGCCTACAACCATACGGTCGTACATAGAATACACCATGTTCACTTCATTTTCAGAGAAAACTTTCTCTATCAAGAAGTCTCTGCGGATTCTCTTCGTATCATAATTTTTCGCATCTTCAGGATGCGCCGCATAGCGGATCTCATAATTTGTTTTCATCCATATATCGTTTATTCATTATAATCGTTTGCGCACACAGTACAAAAATAATAAAAGAAACCATCATTTGATCACAAAACAATTTTTATTCTTGTTTTATTTCGAAGAAGTTGTATCGTCTAATCAATAGATTTCTATTTCATCCAGATATATATCCGATGGAATGAGCTCCTCCGGTGTATCTTTCCGACAGTCGATCCCGTTCCGGAGTACACCTCCGCTTTTGAAACGCAGTTTCACGTAGGTAGTTTCAATCGGTTCAAAGACTACTGTATCCGTAAATGCCTTTCGTCCTCTTTCCGGATATTCGCGAGTGAATATCTCTTCCTTTATGGTCGTGTATTTCTGTCCATCGGTAGAGACCTGAACGATCACGGCGCTTACGGGAAGAACGCGGAATGCCGGATTGTATAGTGTTCCGAATACCACTTGTTCGATTCGTGTCGGACTATCCATGTTTACGGTGAACTCTAGTTCATTGTTTGTTTTTTCGTTTACCTTGAAACTAGTCCATGGTGTGTATGAAGCAATGTTTCCGCGTTTGCCGTTGGTCAATCCGAAAGTCGTTCTATCAGCGCCCAACGCATCGTTTTCTCCGAAGATGTCGCCCGTTGATCCTCTCATGTTGGGATTCGTTGTGAACGCTTTCCCGCTGATCAAGTTAGCATATAGCATTTTTGATGTGACCTTACCCAGCATTTTATCCTCCTTAAACGCTGCTGCTTGCAGGCTGACTGTCCCTGTCCAAGCGAAAGGCGCCGTGTATTGCTCGGAATTTGGTGTTGGCGTGCTACCGTCAATCGTGTAATGTATCTCTGCGTTCGGATAGAACGTTTCTAATACCACTTTCAGTTCTTTGCTTTCATCCACATGCGTATTGATGTTCACATCGAAGAAGTTGCGGCATGCTTTTACGTTTTTCAGCTCCATGCGTTCGTAAGCATTTACCATGCGATTACAGAAGCTATTCCAGTCTTTGTTGCGATCTTCTGTCCATCCGGTTTCAGCCAGAGCGATGGCCCGCGGGAAAGCCTGGTAATCGCATCGTTCTTCCGTTTGTATATATTCGCTCCAGACGTTTCCTTGCACACCGATAATATGTTTTTTCACTAATTCGTCGGCATCGTCCGGCACCGGATTGTAGCCGTATGTCTTTTTAAGCGTGTTGTATCCGCCAATGGTGGTTGGAGCGATTGAAGGTTCTTCCTGGTAGTGATCCAGATAAGCATAAGGGCTTGGGGTCATAATGGCGTCATGCCCGGCTTTGGCGGCATTCAATCCTCCTTGTACTCCGCGCCATGACATTACCGTAGCGTTTGGCGCCAGCCCGCCTTCCAGGATTTCATCCCAACCGATAATACTTCTGCCTTTCGCATTGATGTATTTTTCCATCCGGGTGATAAAATAGCTCTGAAGTTTATCTTCTTTGCTGTGTTTTATCCCGTCTACCGGATTAGGCGTTGTGTCGTCCGTCAGGCCAAGCTTTCCGATAAGCGCCTGGCAATGTGCGCATTTCTTCCACACATTTTTCGGACATTCGTCTCCTCCAACATGGATATACCGGCTGGGGAACAGTTCGATCACTTCATCTATTATGTCTTCAAGGAATCGGAATGTTTTTTCTTTTGGGCAGAACACTTCTTTGAATACGCCCCATAACCCCTTCACTTCGTAGTTGATGTTGGGGTCGCACGACAATTCCGGATAGGCGGCCAGCGCTGCCAATGCATGTCCGGGCATCTCTATTTCAGGAATGACTGTGATATACCTTTCTGCGGCATAAGCTACGATGTCTTTGATCTGTTCCTGTGTATAGAAGAAAGGGCCATACGCTGTCCCGTCAAAAACGTGCGGCCAGTTCACGTAGTAGTAATCTATCAATGTATGTTTACGTTTGGAACCGATCTCGGTGAGTTTCGGATATTTCTTGATCTCGATTCTCCAGCCCTGGTCATCGGTCAGATGGAAATGAAATATATTCATCTTATGCATGGCCAGCATATCGATATACTTATATATATATTCTACGGGAAAAAAGTGGCGGCAAACATCAAGATGCATACCACGATAGCCAAAACGTGGGGCGTCGGAGATTTCAACGGCAGGTATAGACCATGCGGCGCGTTTCACTGTTTGTTCGCCATATACGGCCGAAGGTAAAAGTTGATAAAGGGTTTGTATGGCGTAGAAGAATCCGTTCGGTTCCGATGCGCTGATGATTATATTTTCAGGAGTAACAGCCAGGTCGTATGCTTCTTTTTCCATTCCGCTGATAGTCATAAAACGAATGACCGGTGTCTGCGGATACTCTTCTTCCGTTGTTTTCAGGGAAATGCCCGAAGTTAACTTGATCCGGCCAATAAAAGCATCGGCAATGGCTTCTACTTCCGGGGTAGTATGTGCTGTAACAACTTGCACTCTATCGGTAAGTTCAAATCGCCCTTTCTGAGCAACTAAGATGTTGGGTTGTGGAATGATGTGATATTCATTCACGATCTCTTTTGTCTGTTGGCATCCGGAGGAGATGAACATCATCAGACACAAAAGAAAGAGATAAGTTCCTTTTTTCATGGTTCAACTATGTATTAAGTTAATAGTGTGGATAGCGTTCTATCCTATTTTGCTTATTTTCCTGAGTTTTTCTTCATCAATGATCTTGATCTTGCGTCCGTCGATGGTAACCAACCGTTCGTTGGCAAAATTAGATAGCGTACGGATGGCGTTGGAGGTAGTCATGTTCGACAAGTTGGCCAAGTCTTCCCGTGAGAGGTAGATACTTAACGTAGAGCCGTCTTCTTCCAGTCCGTAACTCTCCATGAGGAAAAGAAGCGATTCGGCAAGGCGGCCACGGATATGTTTCTGCGTCAGGCTGACAGTCCTTTCGTCTGCGATTCCCAAATCGATGGATAGCTGGCGGATAAAGAACATGGCGATATCGCTGTTCTGTTTGACCAGGGTCAGTATGGCATTCATGGGAACCAAACAAATAACCGATGGTTCTACAGCCGTTGCTGCCGTAACGTATTCCTCTTTAGCGAAATAGGCACGGTAGCCGAAATATTCTACGGGTTTGATCATCCGGATGATTTGACTTCTACCGCCCACGCCATCTTTATAGACCTTGACCTTGCCGATCAAAAGGCACATCAGATGTGTAGCGCTTTCGCCCTCGCTATAGATCGTTTCGTTCTTTTTGTAATTTTGTAAAGTAAAGTTATTGGATAAAAACTCTCTCTGTTCCGCAGTTAACGGGGCCCATACATCGACGATATAATCCGATACGACAATGTCTGATAAGTTCATTTTTACCATAAATACAACAAAACTGTGTTATAGGGGACAAATATAAAAAGAAAAAACGAATTTTTAAGTCCTGTCTAAGTTTTAAATAGATCAAGGTAACCGTATCAAATTGGATACTTCAAAGAAAATAACCATTTACTGAAGAAAGAAACGCTTTTATATTTTTATTTATTTAACGTGAGTTTGACATAACTTTCCTTAATGATCTCTCTGCTGACAACCGAAATCAGGATAAGTAAGTATTGAGCAATGAAGAGATAAAGCTCCCCGTTGTTAGGGGAGCTTTATTCTAATGGGTCGATTGAAGGAAATAATCCCCACAACTTTTTCTATTCCACTTATTTTATTTAAGGAGCAAAGTTATAAATAAGAAATGAAAAATAATAGTATTAATTATTCTTTCCT
>JAIRKY010000009.1 GCA_031259755.1 Mediterranea sp. (in: CFB group bacteria)
CAATCTGCTCAAAGGATACAGGTAGTAGCTGTTTTACCTACCGACAAGCTTGTCGGCTTACTACCGATAAGCTTGTCGGCTTATTACCGATAAGCTTGTCGGCAGTTGATTTATAGAGCGATGCGTACCGCTCATCACTACCTTCGCACCTTCGTCGCCCGGCGGATAGATGGTGGCGGATATTTAGCCCCCTTATCTTCTTCTCTCCCTCTCTTCTTCTCTCCTTCAAATGCAGGTTACGATAAATAATCTTACAGGCATAGATAAGACAGGTTTATAATAAGTATCCCAATGGGCGATTTAGGATTATTAATATCTACCGTTAAAATAATGTAAATTCCAATCTATCGGACATTTAGCTTTAGGCATAATTGTGATATTTGTTTTCTTTTATAATAGAACCTATGCATGAACCATGAAGGATACGATCAATATATGTTCATTATTTGAAAGGATTGCGAACAATGACCCGCGGGCATTTCAGATATTCTTCGACTTCACATACTCCAAGGTGTACCGATGTGCGAACTATTTTGTGAGTGATGTGGAATCCTGTAAAGATATCGTGTCTGATGTTTATGCTTATATATGGCAAAACAGGGAGAAACTACCCGGCTTGGAAAATTATGAGAACTATCTTTTCATTTGTGTGCGGAACAGGGCGCTTAACCATTTGAAGAGTATCGGTAGATATCAGAAGATAAGGTTGGATGATGTGGATTTACGAAGTTTGTCCGATGGGGTCTGTTCCGACCAGTATATGCTGAATGTAGAGTTGAAGAATATCTTGGAACTGGCCGTAAATTCGTTACCGCCAAGATGCCGGTTGATATTCTTTATGGTACGCGAAGAGAATATGACATATAAGGATGTGGCGGAAGCGCTTTCTATCTCGGAGCGTACAGTGCAGGGACAAATGGTCATTGCATTGAAAAAGTTGGGTCTGATTATAAAGGAATATGCAGGTAATTTGAAAATAGGAAAACGATATGAAGAGATTGGATAAGAAATGGATAATTTTTGCGGATCACTTTTCCAGAGGGAAAGATGATTGCGATGAGGATAAATTGCTCCTCGGATTGGATGACGAAGACAGGCTGCTTTTTGATGTATTGGAAAGCGTCAGGTTGGATTGTGATTATGAGCAGGCCAATAAAAGAAAGCCGGAAATAGAAGAAAGCATGTATCGTAAAATGTTTGATCCGAAGCAGGTGAAAGCGAAAGGGAAACGTAATCCGTATATTTTTCTGTTGGCCGTAGCCGCTTGTCTTGTTGTTGCAATAAGTATGTATTACGTCTATCTATACCGGAGAGATGTACAAACGGATGGTAATACCTTAATTGCGTTTTCCGTTTCTAACGGTGTTTCAAGCGTTGTATTGCCGGATAGTTCCGTCGTAACCCTGAATGCGGGAAGTACGTTCTCTTACGCCAAAGATTACAACCGGACGATACGTAAGGTTTATCTGGATGGGGAGGCTTGCTTCGATGTACGTCCCGATAAGAATAAGGCGTTTATCGTATCGCTGGACAAGATCGATGTAAAGGTGCTGGGAACGGTGTTCAATGTTCGCGCCTATCCGGAAGATGGAGAAGTTGTTACGAGTCTGGTTTCCGGTTCTGTCCGGATAGAGGACAAGGAAAGCGAAATGATTTGCCAGCTTTCTCCTAACCAGGCCGCCATATACGAGAAAGAAACTTCCCAAATGCAAATAGAGACCTGTGACTTTAAATATGCTATCGGGTGGATGTCAGGAGAAGTGCTCTTCAAGAGAAAATCTTTCCCGGAGATCTGCAAAATCCTGAGCCGGAAGTTTAATTACTCCATTGATATCAAGAATGAAGCGATTAAAAAGAAGGTGTTTACAGGCAAATTTATAAATAATGAGCCTCTTTCCGAGATACTCGATATTATGCGGATAAACTTTCCGTTCACTTATATTGTTGAGGGCGATTGTGTAACAATTTATTAGATATTATATGCCAATGTTCAGAGTTTGTTTTTTATCGGTTATTCTTTTTCTGTCGGCAATAACGTGCTATGGCGCATCGGAAAGCCATACGAAAGTGATCGACGGTTATCCTGTTGCGAATTTCGCTTTGACTGTCAATGCAGGTGCGGACGGTAGTTTGTTCGGCAACGTGCTGCAAAATACGGGCGTTCTGGGCGAGTGGTTGAAAGAGAAAGGCGGGGTGCTTTTTTCTGTCGGGAAAGACGGGAAAAGATTGCCTTTCAGCCACTTCCGCAATAAGGGTATCGAACGCCGTTTCCCTTTTGTTCGCGGCGTTTATTCACAATCGGCGCTCGATATACGGTCGGAGTTAAAAACGCTGGCCTTTTGCCCGTTGGCGGTGGACGACGCCGAAACTTCGTCCTTGCCTGTGGCGATGCTCGAAATGACGTTCAGGAATATGGGGAAAAAGGCGGATGAGTTCACGATTACAATTGATTACGATTCGTTGAGAAAGGAAGATGATGATATGGCATTGCGTTGTAATGAATTGACTTTTGACCTGAATAACCGCATAGTCGACATTCCTGTCTGTGTTCCCGCGAAAGGGGAAAAGACGTTGCGCCTGATCCTTGCCTTTTATGACGATGAATGGATCACCGCCAACCGGTTCGCTTCAGCTGGCGAAATAGCTTCTTATGCCGGTGATAACTGGGATGAACTCTATGCAAAAACGTTGGATTTCGAAACGCATATCCCCCGGACAGGAGATACGGAACTGGATGAATACCTGCGCTGGTATATGATTCCGGCGATCGCGCTGACGAGACTGACCAAAAACGACGAAGCGCTGAATATGGGTTATTCCGAACTCAACCAGCGTGACAGTTACTGGACATCGTGGTTACATCTGGTCCTGTTCAGGGATTTAGAGCGCAAGATGATAGAAGAAAGCATAGCCTGGCAACAGCCTTCCGGGAAAATACCGACGACGATCCTTCCCCTGATCGAACGGGAAGATGATTTGGATATCAACGCATTCTTTATTTTGCGGGCTGCCCGTTTCTATCGCTTATATCAGAATAAGGATGACCTGTATGCCTGGTGGCCGTCTTTAAAAAAGGCGATGGACTGGCTCATTTCGCGAGATACCAACGGCAACGGGCTACCGGTGCAGGTTTCTTTCTGGGGCGACTGGAAAGATGTGACAGGCGTTGACGGACGTAGCTATTCTCCTTTTTCCGCCCTTGTCTATCTGGCGGCGCTCAAGCAAATGGAATATCTGGGCCGGGAATGTGAAGACCTTGAAACCGTCGGCAGATATGAGTCCGCGTATGAAAAAGGATTCGATCTTACCAATGCTCCTGTAGAGCAAGGCGGGCTTTGGAACGGCATGTATTATTGCCAGAGATGGAAAGACGGTACGGTAAATGACAAATTACTGCAAGACCAGACAATCGGTATTTTGTTTGATGTAGTTCCGGCGGAAAAGGCTGTTAAGATCATAGAGTCTCTGAATGAAAAGAGTTTGACCGAATATGGCATCTGCGAAACTTACCCTTATTATCCGGCGGAGTTCGGTTATGAGCCGGGAACATACCACAACGGTGGTATATGGCCCTGGCTGAGCTTCGTGGATGACTGGGCGCGTATCCGCATGGGAAGAGAAAAAGAAGCGATCGGTTTAGTGAAGAGGGTCGCCAAAGCGGATCTGGTTGTATCGGGAGACTGGTCGCCTAATGAATACCTCAATAGCCGTACCGGCGAAAATCAGGGGTATCAGTTGCAGGGTTGGAATTCCGGACTTTTCGGGCTGGTTTATTTCGGTCTGTTGCATAAAGGTATGCTTCCTTAAATCCGCAATTCATATAAGAACATAGAAACTTAAAACATCAGAATATGAAGAATATGAAGAATATGTTAACAACGATCTTGCTGCTGGCTTTTTCTTTGAGTTTGAATGCACAAGAAAAGCCGTCATGGGTAAAAGAGACAGAGGCGGAGAAGGAAAAGAGAATGGCCTGGTGGACGCACGACCGCTTCGGCATGTTCATCCATTGGGGATTGTATTCCTTACCCGCCCGGCATGAGTGGATACAATGGAACGAAAAGATTCCTACAGAAAAATACAGGAAATATTTCGAGCATTTCAATCCGGATCTGTATGATCCGAAGGAATGGGCGAGGAAAGCCAGGGAAGCGGGTTTTAAGTATGTAGTCATTACTACGAAGCACCATGAAGGGTTCTGCTTGTGGGATACGAAGCACACCGATTATAAAGTGGCCAATACACCTTATGGAAAAGACCTGATAAAGCCATTGGCGGATGCCTGCCGGGCCGAAGGACTGCGTGTCGGATTCTATTATTCCCTGATAGACTGGCATCATCCTCACTTTACATTCGACAGCAACCACCCTCTTGCTCCGGCCGATCCCGAAGAACGGAAGAAGGCGAATGTAAAGCGGGATATGAACATTTACCGCCAGTATATGAAAGACCAGTTGAGGGAGTTGCTGACCGATTATGGCCGTATTGACGAATTGTTTATGGATTTCTCTTATCCCGGTGAGAACGGGAAGGGGCATGAGGAGTGGGATTCGGAAGGGCTATTGAAACTGGTGCGCCAACTTCAGCCGCATTGCATCGTGGATAACCGGATGGGCATGGAGCATACAGATTGGGGATGGGACTTTTTGACTCCCGAACAGTTCATGCCACAGGAATGGCCAACAGTGAACGGGAAGCGCGTCCCTTGGGAGACTTGCCAGACATTTTCCGGCTCATGGGGATATTACAGGGATGAGTATTCATGGAAAAGCGTACACCAGTTAGTGGTTATGCTCATCGAAACCGTAAGTAAAGGCGGGAACTTGTTACTGAATGTAGGGCCGACGGCAAGGGGCTTGTTTGATGACCGGGCAAACGAGCGTTTGGAAGGATTATCCCGCTGGATGAAACTGCACAACCGCTCCATTTATGGATGCACACAGGCGCCGGAAGAGATCGGAGCGCCCCAAAACTGCCTCCTTACCTATAATCCTGATACAAAGAGGCTCTATCTCCATGTGTTGGAGTGGCCTTTCAAATCATTACACGTATCGGGGCTTAAAGGCAAACTGGAGTACGCGCAATTATTGAACGACGGATCTGAGATCCGGTTCTGGACGCAAACGGAACAATGGAACCACATTACAGAAACCTCAAAAGAAGGCGATATTATACTTTCGCTTCCGGTAGAAAGGCCAAACGTAGATGTACCTGTAATAGAACTGATCTTGAGATGAGCTTGTTCTTTCTTAAAAGAAATACTTTTTTTTGCCTTCCAATTTAGGCATATCCTGCCTGATCGCGTTCTTTAATAATAGAATGAATCGAATTATTAACAGTTTAAAAAGTGTAGATCGAGTATGAAAAAAGTTTTAGCGGTACTGGCAGGTATCATGATCCATGTTTCGGCAGGGTGTTCGGAAGTAAAGGAAGCGCCTTCGCTGTCCGCCATTGAACAAGGATTCAAAAATACGCCCGACAGTATCAGGATAGGGTGCTATTGGTATTGGCTTTCGGACAACATATCCAAAGAAGGTATAGTGAAAGACCTCCATGCTATGAAAAAGGCTGGGATCACCCGCGCCTTTATAGGCAATATCGGTAAGGAAATCCAACTCTACGGAGATGTGAAGATCTTTACCCCAGAGTGGTGGGATGCCGTACATACGGCGCTAAAGACCGCTACCGAACTGGATATCGAAATAGGTATGTTCAACTGTCCGGGATGGAGCCAGAGCGGCGGCCCATGGATAAAGCCGGAGCAAAGCATGCGCTACCTCGCCGCTACGGACAGGCAGGTAAAAGGGCCCCGATCCCTTTCGTATACCGTTCCCGGATATTCCGACACGATGCAGTTGGTTCGCGTCATCGCCTATCCGGTGGCCGATACCTATAAAAAAGAATGGAAAGTGCAACAGAAAGGTTATCATCCTGTAACGATAGACATGCGCATGGATAGCAAACGGACGATACATAGCTTTCAGTTCTCTACAAATGATCATATCCGGACAAATGCGGAATTGCAGGTCAGGACAGAGAATGGATACAAGACGATCAGGAAGTTCGAAATAGACCGCAGCAACTACCAGCCTATCGTCGGATTTCATCCGAACGCACCGGTAGTATTGTCTCTTCCGGCAACGGAAGCCACCGATTTCCGCCTGCTGCTGGACACACCCACCCTCATTCACGGCGGTATGAACGCGACGGTGACCCTCTCTTCCGAGAGAGTGGTGGAACGTTATCCGGAACAGTCTCTGGCGAAGATGTACCAGCGTCCTGATCCGCAGTGGGATTCATATATGTGGCCGGACCGGGATTGGTACAGGGATTCCGCGGGATTTACCATTCCGCAGGATAAAGTGACGGATCTGACGGCCCTCCTCTCTGCGGACGGCGCTCTGACGTGGGATGTGCCCGAAGGGGACTGGGTCATATCTTGCCTCGAGATGAAAACGACCGGTGTGACGAATGCCCCGGCTGCTCCCGATGCAACCGGGCTTGAAGTGGATAAACTGAGCAAAAAGCATATCGCCGCACATTTTGACGCGTATATGGGTGAGATTCTCCGCCGGATTCCGAAAGCCGATCGCAAGAGCCTGAAAGTTGCCGTACAGGACAGTTATGAAACCGGCGGCCAGAACTGGACGGACGATATACTTGAACGTTTCAAAGAAGTGTATGGATACGATCCTCTGCCATATTTGCCGGCGCTACAAGGTAAAGTAGTAGGTAATGAAGACTTATCTTCACGTTTCCTTTGGGATTTACGCCGCTTAGTTGCCGATGGCGTTTCGTACGAATACGTCGGCGGACTGAGGGAAATATGCCACCAACACGGACTGACTACCTGGCTGGAGAACTACGGCCATTGGGGATTCCCGGGCGAATTCCTGCAATACGGCGGGCAATCCGACGAAATAGGCGGGGAATTTTGGAGTGTCGGGGAATTGGGCTTGATAGAGAACCGCGCAGCATCCTCTTGCGGGCACATTTACGGAAAGAAACGCATCTGGTCGGAATCCTGTACCAGCGGCGGCCCCAATTACACCCGTTATCCCGAGGAAATGAAAGCGCGCATCGATCGCTTCTTTACGGAAGGAATCAATGCCACGTCGCTTCATGTAAACATACACCAGCCTTATGAGAACCTCAATCCGGGCATGAGCGCATGGTTCGGCAATGATTTCAACCGTAAAAATACCTGGTTCAGCCAGATAGACTTGTTCACCGGATATTTGCGCCGGGCGAACCACATGTTGCAGCAAGGTACATATACGGCCGATGTGGCTTATTTTATAGGTGAGGATACTCCGAAAATGACAGGTATGGAAGATCCCCGTTTGCCCAAAGGCTACTCCTTTGATTATATGAACGCTGAAGTCCTCCTGACGAGAGCTACCGTGAAAGACGGTTGTCTGACCTTGCCTGACGGGATGAAATATCGTTTGCTGGTATTGCCCGGCCAGAAATCCATGCGCCCCGAAGTGCTAAAGAAAGTGGCGGAACTGGTACGCGAAGGGCTGGCTGTATATGGCGACGCCCCTACTTACTCTCCAAGTCTGGCAGGCTATCCGGAGGCGGATAAAGAAGTCCGGCGTTTGGGAAAAGAATTGTTCGCCGCCGGTATGTATGGCGCGGGAAAGGTGTTCCGTCGCGGTACGGACATACAAGAGGCGCTGAATATATTGGGCGTTCATCCTGATTTTCGAACTGGAACGGATGTTCCGGTTTTGTTTATACACCGCACGCTGGCCGACGGGGAGATCTATTTTCTGTCCAATCAGAGCGAAGAGAAAGTTTCGTTCGACGGCGCATTTCGTGTCGCCGAAGGGTTGTCTCCCGAACTTTGGGATCCGGTAACGGCGGATATCCGTCATTTACCGGATGTTGAGCGGTCGGGAGAGAATACGGTTCTACACATCGAACTGGAAGGAAGTGAAAGCGCCTTTATCGTGTTCCGTAAAGGTGTAAAAGCAAAAGAAAAAAAGAAGAATTATACAATTCCCAAGACTGTCTGTCGGGTAAATACCCCGTGGTCGGTGGCTTTCGAAGCGGGGAAGAGAGGCCCGGACAAGCCGGT
>JAIRKY010000023.1 GCA_031259755.1 Mediterranea sp. (in: CFB group bacteria)
AAGCAACACGACAATGACCAAAACAATGTTACTAACATCAAAACATAAGTCCATAGCGATGTTATTTGAGGAAACTTTTTGGGAAAATCTTTAGGGTGTCCCAGTGTCGAAGTCAGGAGTTGTTTTTCATCAATAATATCCACCTTGATGGATGGTTTTTTAGTGTTTCTCATTTTAGCTACAAAAACCTTATAGCGCAGAGTGATCAACCTGATGAAGAATGCGATCGAAGCTATAGGCGCAAAACCCGTCACGACCGACCATATTGCCGACCGCCCGGCGGCGGAACTCCCCCTTCTAAAGGTGTCAGATATTCAGCCCCTTTCTCTCTTCTGCCTCCTCTGCTTCCTTTTCTGTTTCTTTCCCGCGCGAGGCGTTACTCAGATATTCGTAGAACGTATATTGCGCCCTGACAGGGGGAAGGGCCGGGTCTTTCTTGAATATATTCCTCAGCTTGTCGTCTACAAAACAAGCTTTCCGGTTATCGCTGAGTTGAATATCGAGCATGTCGGTCATCTCTTGTCGCAGGCTGGGATCGAGGATGGGCACAACGGCTTCGATGCGGCGATACAGGTTACGTCTCATCCAGTCGGGCGAACCCAGAAAGATTTTCGGATGGCCTCCGTTACCGAAATACCATACGCGCGCGTGTTCCAGAAAGCTGTCTACAATGCGGGTCACCCGGATGTTTTCGCTATAAGGCTGTCCCGGAATAAGGCAACATATACCTCTTATGATAAGGTCTATCTTCACACCTTGCTGTGAGGCTTCGTAAAGGCGGTCGATCATGATGGTGTCCTGCAAGGCGTTCATCTTTAAAATGATTCGCCCTCCCTTACCCTTCCGGGCGAGATCGATCTCATCCCCGATCAGTTTTTCGAGTTGCGGGATGAGGTTGAAACGGGTGACAAGCAGCCGCTTGAATTCAGGATTCTTCTTTCCCTGCAGCGCAAGGAAGAGATTGTGCAGGTCGTCGACAATCACTTTATCGGAAGTGAAGAGACTGACATCGGCGTATATCCCTGCGGTTTTTTCGTTGAAGTTACCGGTGCTGATGTGAGCGTAGCTACGCGCGGGCTCTCCTTTATCGTTGCGACGGAGTACGAGGGCGACCTTCGCGTGTACCTTTAACCCCGGGATGCTGTAGATGATGTTGATGCCGGAAGCTTTCATCATCTCGGCGGTGGCCAGATTGTTTTCTTCATCGAACCGGGCTTTCAACTCGACGAATACGGTTACTTTCTTCCCGTTGCGGGCGGCAGCCATCAATGTATTGATGATGACGGAGTTCTCGGCCACACGGTATTGAGTGATCATGATCTCTCTGGTCAAAGGGTCGTGGGCGGCTTCGTACAGGAAATGGGTAAAATGCCCGAACGAATGGTAGGGGTAATGGATCATCAGGTCTTTTTTGGCTACATAGCGGAAGATCGATTCCTTGCTGTTCAGGCAGGCGAGTTTCATGGGCGCGGGTTTCTCGCTCCAATCCGCCGTTTTATTGGGGTTGGGCAGCATGCGCAGATCTTCCAGATTGAGGTGCTTGTCGCCCGGAACAAGTTCGTGAGGGTTGATGTTGAACGCGTCTACCAGGAAGTTCAGGAAGTCGCCGGGTATATGGCGGTCGTAAACGAAACGGCTGACAGCGCCGATCTTGCGCTTTTTCACCTTCTTCTTGATTGTCTCTACGATATCCGTGTGCGAATCGTTGTCGTCGATAAGGATATCGGCATCGCGGGAGATCTTGATGCAATAGCTGCAATCGACAATATAACCGGGGAAGATCATGTCCAGGTTGGACTTGATGATGTCTTCAATGAACATCAGGTAGTAATTGCCTTTGCGCCCGGGCAGTTCGATGAACCGGGGAACTTTGCTATAAGGTGTTTTCATCACGAAATACTGCACACACTCCGGATCGTCCTTCGGAGTGTTGCGCTTAAACAGCCGTACGGCAAGATATAAGCGGTTGTCCCGGAGAAAAGAGACTACCTTGTCTTTGGAGACGGGAACCGGTTGGAGGAAAGGGAATATCTCTTCTCTGAAAAAGTCTCTGACGAACTGCCGGTGGAAGGGTTCGACGTTCCGGCTTTGGTAGAATATGATATGATTCTTTTGCAACCCGGGCAGTATCTTGTGTTCGTAGATGCGTACGCGGTCTTCGAGTTGACGGTTGACTTCGTTGCTGATCTCCTGTAATAGCTCGGTGGCGGATTGCATGGTTTCTTCGTCATTCCTGGCGATGCCCGAGGCGATCGCTTTATGATCGGCCACGCGGATCTTGTAGAACTCCTCGAGATTGGAAGAGTAGATGGATATAAAGTTTATTCTTTCGTACAAAGGAAGCCGGTCATCGTCCGCTTCAAGTAATACACGGTAGTTGAAAGACAACCAACTGATGTCTCGTTTGAAATAATTATATCTCATTGTCCGTAGGCTTTGTTTCGCCCAAATATAGTACCTTTGTTCAAATAAGCAAAGGAAGAATGAAAAAAATAGGGTTGTTATCGGATACGCATGGCTATTGGGACAAAAAGTATCTGCATTATTTTAAGGATTGCGATGAGATATGGCATGCCGGTGACTTCGGTTCCATAGAGATTGCCGACAGGCTGGCGGCTTTCCATCCCCTGCGTGGGGTATACGGAAACATCGACGGGCAAGACATACGCAAACGCTTTCCGCAAGTGAACCGCTTTACGACAGATGGCGTCGAAGTGCTGATGAAACATATCGGCGGCTATCCCGGCAATTATGATCCTTCTATTCGCGGAAGCCTCATGACATGTCCGCCCCAACTGTTTATCAGCGGTCATTCACATATATTAAAGATGGACTATGACAAGACCTTGGACTTGTTGCACATCAACCCCGGGGCGGCAGGCATCTCCGGCTTTCACAAAGTACGTACCCTGGTACGCTTCACTATTGATAGCGGCGAGTTTAAAGATCTGGAAGTCGTTGAATTGATAGGTTAGTTTTTTGTCAATCCAAAAAAGTTCCCTTACTTTGTAGATCAAATATAGTAATTTATGAAAGGAATCATCTTGGCCGGAGGAAGCGCTACCCGACTTTATCCGTTATCGAAAGCGATATCTAAGCAGATCATGCCGGTTTATGATAAACCGATGATCTATTATCCTCTTTCTACATTGATGTTGGCTGGTATACGCGAAGTGTTGGTTATATCTACGCCAAGAGATTTACCTATGTTTCGTGACCTGTTGGGAACGGGTGTGGAGCTTGGGATGTCTTTTTCTTATAAGATACAGGACGTTCCTAACGGACTCGCGCAGGCGTTTGTGCTGGGGGCGGGCTTCCTGAATGGCGAACCGGGGTGCCTGATCCTGGGCGATAATATGTTCTACGGGCAAAACTTCTCGGCCATGCTTCGCCGGGCGGCTTCTATCGACAAAGGGGCTTGCATCTTCGGCTATGGAGTGAAAGACCCGCGCGCTTACGGGGTGGTGGAATTTGACGAGACAGGGAGAGTGATCTCGTTGGAAGAGAAACCCGAAAAGCCCAAAAGCGACTATGCTGTTCCGGGGTTGTATTTCTACGATTCGACCGTGACGGAGAAAGCGGCTTCGCTAAAGCCTTCCGCCCGTGGCGAATATGAAATAACCGACTTGAACAGGCTCTATCTGGAAGAAGGGACACTCCAGGTGGAATTGTTCGGTAGAGGATTTGCCTGGTTGGATACGGGTAATTGCGATAGCCTGTTGGAAGCGTCCAATTTTGTAGCTACGATACAGAACCGCCAGGGGTTTTATGTGAGCTGTATCGAAGAGATTGCATGGCGTAACAAATGGATTACCTCCGAACAATTGCTGAAGTTGGGACAGAAACTGGACAAAACGGAATACGGAAGGTATCTGACAGAATTGGCGAACGGATTAAAATAACTTATTTAGAATGAAAACTTATCTGGTTACCGGCGCAGCCGGATTTATTGGCGCTAACTATATAAAGTATATGTTGGTTAAGTATGACGACATCCGGATCGTTGTTCTGGATGCGTTGACTTATGCGGGAAACCTGGGGACAATCGCCCCGGATATTGACGAAGAACGCTGTTTCTTTGTTAAAGGCGACATTTGCGACCGCAACTTGGCCGACAGGCTTTTTGGCGAATATAGATTTGATTATATCGTAAACTTTGCCGCGGAAAGCCATGTGGACCGCAGTATTGAAAATCCGCAATTGTTCCTGACGACCAATATTCTGGGTACGCAGAACCTGCTGGATGCGGCCCGTCGCGCCTGGGTGATAGGCCGTGATGAGCACGGTTATCCGGTTTGGAGAAAAGGGGTGCGGTTTCATCAGATATCGACGGATGAGGTGTACGGGTCGTTAGGCGCGGATGGCTTTTTTACGGCAGAGACGCCGCTTTGTCCGCATAGTCCGTACAGCGCGTCGAAGGCGAGCGCGGATATGTTTGTCATGGCCTACCACGATACGTATAAAATGCCGGTGACCATCACCCGCTGTTCGAATAACTACGGCCCTTATCATTTCCCGGAGAAACTGATTCCGTTGATTATCAAGAATATCCTCGAAAGAAAGAAATTGCCGGTATATGGCGACGGTAGTAATGTGCGCGATTGGCTATATGTGGAAGACCACTGTAAAGCGATCGATATCGTGGTACGCAACGGAGTGGAGGGCGAAGTGTACAACGTTGGCGGGCATAATGAGAAAACCAACCTTGAAATTGTGAAGTTGACCATTGCCACGGTTCATCGTTTGATGACCGAGAAACCGAAATACCGCAAGGTGTTGGAGAGGAAAGAAAAAGACGCTAATGGCGATATCTCTATTGATTGGATAAACGATGACCTGATCACTTTCGTCAAAGACCGCCTTGGGCATGATCAACGTTATGCTATTGATCCGGCAAAAATTACCGGAGCGTTGGGCTGGTATCCGGAAACCACATTCGAGGTGGGTATCGTGAAGACTATCGAGTGGTATCTGACGCATCAGGATTGGGTGCAGGAAGTAACTTCCGGCGACTATCAGGGATATTATGAACGGATGTACGGAAAGAGTTGATGTAAGGCTACTTATGATCTGTAACTTTTGTTCTGGTATAATCTTTCTTCTTTAATGATCTTATAGGAAGCGGGATGTAAGAAGAATGCGATGTTTTTACCTTCGGCTAATGCTTCGCGGATAAAGGTGGAACTGATGTCCAGCAGTGGCGCTTTAGCGACACGGACAGTCGGCGACAAAGAGGAGTTGTCTATTGGGTATGTCCGGCGGGGATAGATCAGTATGTTGAACCGGTCAATGATGCGATCCGATTCTTTCCAGCGGTCGAAGAAATTCCAGTTGTCGGATCCTATGATCAAGGTAAAATCCCGGTCGGGATGAACGTTCCGCAGGTGTTCTAATGTTCTGATCGTATATGAAGGACGGGGTAGCATTAACTCTACATCGGAAGCCCGGAATTTGGGATAACCCGCGATAGCGACCCGGACCAGTTCCAACCGTTTATTTTCATTCAGTAAGTTTTTTGTGAGCTTTAAAGGATTGAGCGGGCTTATAACAAACCATATCTCATCCAGTCCTTCGTATTCACACAGGTAATTCGCCAAAGATAAGTGTCCGATATGTACCGGATTAAATGACCCGCTGAAGATTCCCGTTTTTATTTTTATCATTCCGCTAAGAACTTTTTAACACGTTGTAGCGCTTCGGCTTTAGCTTTTTCCAGATCATCATTAACAATGACTACATCGAACCGGCCTGCATGGTTCAACTCAAATTCGGCTTTGGCTACGCGGCTTTCAATGATCTCGGGCGCGTCTGTTCCCCGTCCGGCAAGTCGTTTACGTAGCTCCTCTACCGATGGCGGTTGAATAAAGATCGACAGTGCGCGGTCGCCATAGTATCGTTTGATATGGATACCTCCAACTACATCCACATCAAATATAACGTTCTTTCCTGACTTTAGCTGCAATTCTACGGGTTCTTTTAACGTTCCGTAGAATCTGTCCGGATATACTTCTTCATATTCAAGGAACTCTTCACGGGCTATGCAGGCGCGAAACTCATCGGGAGAAAGAAAAAAGTATTCCGCACCGTGGCGTTCTGTCCCTCTGGGAGGACGGCTTGTTGCCGATATGGAGAACGCCAGATCGAGATCCTGCGTCAAGAGGTAATTGATAATGGTCGACTTACCGGATCCCGAAGGGGCTGAGAATATAATTAGTTTACCGTCCACTTCTTAAATTGAAAATTAGGGATTAGGGATCGGAGATTGAAAACCGGAAACTCCAATTCAGTTAACGTTTAGAACCTGTTCTTTGATCTGTTCCAGTTCGTCTTTCATTTGAACGACGATCTTCTGTATTTCGGCGTGATTGGATTTGCTGCCCAGCGTATTGATTTCCCGTCCGATTTCCTGAGCGATAAATCCGAGTTTCTTTCCTTGTCCACTATTCCCCTCCAATGTTTTGATGAAATAGTTCAGGTGATTGGTCAGACGCTGTCTCTCTTCATTGATATCCAGCCTCTCTATGTAGTAGATCAGTTCTTGTTCAAGACGGTTCTTATCGTAGTCTACTCCGATCACTTTTTCAAGAGTGTCGGTGATACGTTCCCGTACTTTTTCTACCCGTTCTTTTTCGAAAGGAGTTACGGCTTCCAACAGGTTACGGATGTTCCCGATATTCTCACGGAATTTCTTTTCCAACGCTTTACCCTCCTGTTTGCGGAATTCGATCAATTGGTCGATGGCTTCGGCAATGGTATTGCCGACGAACTTCCATTCTTCTTCGCTCAATTCCTGGACTTCGGATTTGGTCATGATATCCGGCATGCGCAACAACGTAGGAAACCAATCGGCAGGAAGGGGTATATTGAACTTTTCTGCCGATTGCACGATTTGTTTGTAATAGCTGTCCAATAGCGCTTGGTTGATAATCACGGTCGCTTCCGCATTTTCTTTCTTTTCGATCCAAAGGCTAAGGTCTACTTTACCCCGTTCCAGTCTTCCGGAAACTTCGTTGCGCACTTCGATCTCTTTTTCACGATAAGCAGGAGCCATACGTATGGACAAATCCATCGTTTTGCTGTTTAGCGACTTGATCTCAACATGTATTTGCCTATCGGGAAGTTCGGTTATTGCCCTACCGTATCCGGTCATTGATTGTATCATATTATACTAATTTTATGCAAAGCTACGGAAAAGAATTAAAATTTTATGTAGATTTGCAGCACATATAACCCGAATATTATGTCATGTATCTTGCATATCGAGACTTCCACTGCTGTTTGTTCGGTGGCGGTAAGTGAAGATGGACAGCATATTTTTGTTAGAGAAGACTTTCAGGGATCATCGCACGCTACACTATTGGGGGGATTTGTAGACGAGGCATTATCGTTGGTCGACAGCCATGCCGTCCCGTTGGATGCAGTTGCGGTGAGTTGTGGCCCCGGTTCGTATACCGGCTTGCGGATTGGCGTTTCTATGGCCAAAGGAATATGTTATGCCCGTGAAACGCCTTTGATAGGCCTTCCTACGTTGGAAGTGTTGACTGTTCCTGTGCTATTGTATCATGAGTTGTCGGATGACGCGCTTCTCTGTCCGATGATTGATGCCCGTCGTATGGAGGTTTATGCCGCCATTTATGATCGCGCGTTGAATGTGGTGCGTAAGACGTCCGCCGATATCATCGATGAACAGTCATATCTGGATGATCTGAATGAGCGCCCGGTGTATTTCTTTGGAAATGGCGCCGCAAAATGTCGTGAAAAGATTACGCATCCCAACGCACATTTTATAGATGATATTCATCCGTTGGCAAAGATGATGTTTCCTTTGGCAGAGAAAGCAATGGCAGATGGGAAGTTCGAAGATGTAGCTTACTTCGAGCCGTTCTATTTAAAAGAGTTTATAACTACGATACCCAAAAAGAATTTAAAACTTGAATGATATATGCAGTATAATACACAGCAGAAAAAACTTCCTCTACCGGAATACGGCCGAAGCATTCAGAATATGGTCGATTACGCTTTGACAATCACAGATCGCGTTGAGCGTCAGAAATGCGCAAATACAATTATTTGTATTATGGGTGGTATGTTTCCGCATTTGAGGGATATACCGGATTTTACGCACAAGTTATGGGATCATTTGGCCATTATGTCAGATTTTAAACTGGATATTGACTATCCTTATGAGGTGATCCATAAGGAGAATTTAGATACCAGCCCCGATTCGATACCTTATCCAAATACCAAAATACGTTATCGCCATTACGGACGTACACTTGAGGTGTTGATAAAAAAAGCGATCGAATTTCCGGAAGGAGATGAGAAGAACAATCTGGTCGCCTTGATTGCCAACCACATGAAGAAAGATTATATGACTTGGAACAAGGATACGATAGATGATGCCAAGATTAATGATGACTTGATGGAATTATCTTGTGGTAAACTTCGGTTGGACGATCAAGTGTTGCAACTCATGGAAGCACGATTGGCTACAATTCGCCGTCCAAAATCCAATAATAATTACGGTCATCCCAACCTAAAGCGATATTCGAAGTAGCAAGTAGTTAGTAGCTTCTAATCGTATGGCTTCATTTGTAATTGAAGGAGGGCGCAAGTTAAGTGGAGATATTTATCCGCAGGGTGCAAAGAACGAGGTCTTGCAGATCATCTGCGCTACACTGTTGACGTCGGAGGAGATCGTTGTCAATAATATACCCGATATACTTGATGTAAATAATCTGATACAACTCATGCGCGATATGGGAGTTACGGTTTCCGAACAAAGTGCTGGAACGTATTCTTTTAAGGCAGAGTCGGTTGACATGGCATATCTGGAGAGTGATGAATTTCTCAAGAAATGCACAACTCTTCGGGGGTCGATCATGTTGGTGGGCCCGATGATCGCCCGCTTTGGTAGAGCCATCATTTCCAAACCGGGTGGAGATAAAATCGGCCGCCGCCGTTTGGATACGCATTTTATCGGAATCCGGAATCTCGGTGCGGAATTCAATTATAACAGAGAGCGTGAAGCTTTTGAAATAACCGCTCAGGAATTAAAGGGGGCCTGTATGTTGCTTGATGAAGCTTCGGTAACCGGTACCGCCAATATTGTTATGGCTGCTGTGTTGGCTAAGGGCGTAACGACAATCTACAATGCAGCTTGCGAACCTTATTTGCAGCAGCTTTGCAAGATGCTAAACCGCATGGGAGCCCGGATCAGTGGTATTGCTTCCAATCTTCTGACGATCGAAGGGGTGGAAAGCCTTGGCGGGACAGAACATACCGTATTGGCCGATATGATTGAGGTAGGTAGTTTTATCGGTATGGCAGCTATGATAGGTAGCGAACTGACGATTAAAAATGTCTCTTACGATAACCTTGGAGTTATTCCTGAGAGTTTCCGCCGTTTGGGTATTAAACTGGAACAACGTGGAGATGATATCCATATACCGGCCCAAGATTCTTACCAGATCGAATCGTTTATGGACGGCTCTATCATGACGATTGCCGATGCGCCTTGGCCGGGGTTTACACCGGACTTGTTGAGTGTCATCCTTGTTGTGGCGACACAGGCGAAAGGCAGTGTCCTGATCCATCAGAAGATGTTCGAAAGCCGTTTGTTCTTCGTTGACAAGTTGATCGATATGGGCGCCCAGATCATTCTTTGCGATCCACACCGCGCCGTTGTTATTGGTCATAACCATGAATTTACGCTACGTGGCGGCAATATGACCTCCCCCGATATCCGCGCGGGTATTGCCCTGTTGATTGCTGCGCTCAGTGCGGATGGTATCAGCCGGATCCACAACATCGAACAGATCGACCGTGGATACCAGAATATCGAAGGCCGTTTAAACGCCATTGGAGCAAAGATCACCAGAATATGATAAAAAAAGAAGAGGTATACAAGATCGGTCTGTTCAACAAACCCCACGGTATTCATGGCGAATTGTTGTTTACTTTCACGGACGATATTTTCGACCGCGTAGATTGCGATTATCTGGTGTGTTTGCTGGATGGCATCTTCGTTCCTTTCTTCATCGAGGAGTACCGCTTTCGTTCCGACTCCACAGCTTTGGTTAAACTGGACGGAGTGAATACTTCGGAACGCGCCCGCAGGTTCACAAACGTTGAGGTTTATTTTCCTGTAAAATATGCCGGGGAAGCTAACCCGGATAAACCGGCCTGGAACTTTTTTGTTGGTTTCACGATGCGTGAGATCCATGCCGGAGATTTGGGAGAGATCATTGATATAGACGATACCACGGTGAATGTGCTCTTTGTTGTAAAGCTCGGAGAAAAGGAATTGCTGGTACCTGCTCAGGAAGAGTTCATTGTGGAAATTGATCAGATGCACAAGGCGATTACGGTGGATCTTCCGGAAGGCCTGCTCTCGTTGGATACGCCGGCGGCTGATGATAAATTATAACTAAAACGACCATATCTGACACCTTTAGAAGGGGGAGTTCTTTCCCATTCACTTTTTGTTGTCTTTTTTTGTAAAAAGCCATAATTGATAGATATTGCTTCCAAACACCCCCCGGAGGCCTTTTATTGGAGAAAGTACCATGAAGGCCGGCCTTATGCCCCCCATGAAGGCCGCCTTCATGCCCCCATGAGAGCCGGTTTCATACCCCCATGAAGGCCGCCCTTACGCCCCCATGAGAGCCGGCTTCATGCCCCCATGAAGGCCGGCCTTAGGGTACCTCGGTGCCGGTCTTTGCTTACCGCCCTCCGCGCAAAACGGGGGATTGTCAGGAATTATGACTTCATTTACCATTTACAGATTTACCATTTACCATTTCCATGCGGAGGAAGAGAAAG
>JAIRKY010000094.1 GCA_031259755.1 Mediterranea sp. (in: CFB group bacteria)
GACAGCGACAATATGGATAGCAGTAAATATATCTTTTTCATAATCAAATAAATAATGATTAGGGATTGACTCAAAGAATTCTCTCAGGAACAATCCCTATCTAACTATAAGCCTCCACAAACAACTTTCAGATAAAGCTCACGTATCTTATGTACTTCATTGAAATCAATCTATTGTATACATTTTATTTGCATAGCTTGAGGAGTTGTTACAACAACTCCTCAAGTTATGGGACAGAATTATTCCGGCTGGCAATAGTAGTAATCGCCGTCTTGAATAGAGGTGTCGGTGGCGTTACCATTCGCGTTAACATACATCCATCCGGCGTTTTGCTTTAACCAGTCATTTCCTTTAGTGGGGTTATAGAAGTCGTAATGGAGCGGATAGACATAGTACCAGCCTCTGAACGAGAATAAATAATCACGATCGTTGTTAGCAGAACCCGAGTCCATTCCATACTTGAAGCCCATTGTTCCTCCGACAGGATCTTCGGTCACAAGGCCGGCGTTTGTGTAGAACGCGTCTAACTTGTCGAAAGCGGCATTGCGGTTCGCGTCACTCATATCGCGCGTAATGGCTGGAACAGCTCTTTTGTCTGCATTGCTTTCCAATGGGTCGCTCTCTGATTCTTGAGCCGTACTTAACTGGTATCCCCAGATCTCACCGGTATGTTTATATCCGTTTAGCGGGAAAGAGTAACCCAACCGGGTAACTATATTGTCTGCTTTGGTGTAGTTCGGTCTACCGTCTTTCCCGTCGTAGATCTTCCAGCCTTGTCCCCATGCCTGATCGGGATTGTATTTGCCGTTACCGTCTGCTCCTGCAAGCCCCGGGTCGAATCCGGCTCCACCGTCGAAGAGTAACCAGCGGCGCAAGTCCCACGAACGTTTGCCTTCGTAGGCCAGTTCGATCTTGCGTTCATGCAGACAGGCTTCGATCGCGGCGTATTTGGAAGCGAAAGTCGCTCCTAACCCGTAGTTATCCGCAGCCGGAATACCTACTCTGGCACGGATCTTTTTCAGGTAGTTCATGCAGTTGTTCACATCTCCTTTGGCAGCGTACGCTTCGGCGATATTCAGCAATATTTCCGCATAGCGGTATTCCATGATATCCGTACCGGCGTATGTTTCGGAGCCTTTGGCTACATTCTTATCGCTCATTTTCCAAACGATGGCCTTGCTTTTCTTCATCGCGCCGCCATCGCCTGTGGTGCCGTCGGTGTAACGATATTGAGAACCATATTTATAAGCATAGAGCCAAATGCGTGTACTGGCCCATTCACAGCCGGAGAAGGCAAACGTACGATAGAAACGCGGGTCGCGATTGCGATAGAACTTTACCGGGTCGTACCCGTTGACGGGACTGCCGTCCAGGTCTACCGCACGCTTTCCGTCGGCCAATGGGAAGGCGTCGATCATTTGCTTGGGAGCCGGGAGTCCGGCGCCGTTAGCATCGATCACTTGCGGACGGATCAGGGCTTCCCACGCGTTGGAGTAGCTGGATGCGAAGCTGCTGTTCCCATTCTTGGGAATAAGTATGATCGCTTCGGGATTGAATGCTCCGGCGGCAAACGTGTAGAATGCCTGATCCCATGTGTCGATACTGTTTACATTCGTACCGTAACCGGCTGTGTTGGCGGCGGTTTCGGCGGCCAAACCCGCGTCTAAGGCTGCTTGCCAGCGCGTACTGCCTGTATTGTCCCAGCTGGCGTTGAAGATCGGGCTGGCAGCGTACAGGCGTACGCGGCTGACCATTGCTTTGGCGGCTACGGACGTGAAACGCCCCATATCTTCGCTTCCCCATTTATCGGGTAGCAGTGTGGCCGCTTCTTCAAAATCGGTACAGATCTTATCGATACAATAAGCGATATCCCAGCGATCGGATTTGTCCGTCAATTCCGGCAGGTCGTCCATACCGGTGCTGTACCAGGGCACTCCGCCCAACAGGCGGATCGCATCGAAATACAACCATGCGCGAAGAAAGATGGCCTGTCCTTTGAGTTTATCCCAGAACCTGGGATCGTCTTGCGGATAATCGGGGCCATACTGATCGATCTGGGCGATATAGTTATTGATCATGTACACGTGGGGATACAACGTGTAACGGGTAATGCCGTTGTAGTTGGCGCCACCGTCACGCGGGTCATTCCAGTACACGGGGTTTCCCATGTGGTTACCGGCCTTCACTTGCTTGCGATATCGTCCCGAGTAATCTTGTTGTTGTCCGGTAGGAGTCCCGAAGCCATATTCGTCGGAGAAGTAACTGAATTGCCCGCCCATATTAGGATTCTGGGCTTGTCTCATCAATACGTCCGATCCGCAAAGCGGAGAGTTGTATCTTCCCAGCAGGTCGACGTATACTCTGGCAAACACCGCGTTTGCCTGGTTGGGGTCGCTGAAGATATCGGCAGGCGCGAATACGCTGTAGTCTCGTTTATCTTGTAGGAATTGGTCGCTGCAAGATGTAAGGGTAGCCATAACGGATACTCCTGCTAATATTATCGTAGTTATTTTATTTTTCATATTCGTTGTAATTTATATCGTTTTGATATATTCGACTTCAGAACGTCAGGTTTACACCTAATGTCCATGTCCGTAGCGTAGGATATCCACTCTTTGAATTGTCGTACATATTGCGGAATTTCTTCGGGTACGGATTGTAGAAATCCCACAGGTTATTGCCGGTAAGGGTGAATTGCAGCTTATCGATGTTTACTTTCTGCAACAGGCTCTTGGGCAGTGAATAGCCGATGGTCATATTGCGTACGTACATACGGAATGTGTTTACTTGCCAGAAGTCCGAACGTCTGTTCCATGCGTTTGACACCGCCATACTCGGGTACTTTCCGTTCGGATTTTCTTCCGGATCGAACATGTCGGTCACGTAAGCATATTGCGCCCAGATCATATCGTTATTTCCGGTGCCGATGGACTGAGCGGTTCCTGCATCATTGATCGCGCTGTATCCGCCCCAGGAGGTTGAAAGCTGTGTGGAGAGCGACAGGCTTCCCCATTGCGCGTTTATCTTTGTGATGATGCTATGCCTGCGGTCGTTGGCGAGTTTTACGTAATCTTGACCGTGATCGTCGGAGATGATACCGTTCGGGCCGTCAATCGTCTGGTTGGCGACATCGATATCTCCATGGATATCTTCATACGCTAACATACCCGGGTACATGTTGTTTTTACTGGTAACGCCCAGATAGCTCGGATTGGTGCCGGCCGCCGTCGCCAGGTCTGTCAGATATTGCCAGTAGTTGTCGATATCTTCTTGTGTACGCAACATACCATCGCCATTGCTTGTGTGTCTCCATGTTCTGAATCCCCATTCGTGATCCGGGCCTCTATAACCGGTAGTACTGGAAGCTTCGTCCATTGTGGCCGGGTAATCGAATACCCATTCCTTACCCAATACCAGCTTGTTCCAGGAGATGGAGTAATCCATTCCTATACCGTATTTGATAGGCCCCCATGAAGGAAGCAAAGACTGATTGATCTTGTCGGTCCATTTCACTGAGAACTCCCAGCCCCAGGCGTCGGATTTGCCGTAGTTGAGGATAGGCACACCTGCTCCGCGATAAACCGGGTCATTTTCGGCATCGGCTGTCACCTGCATGATCAGGTCTTTGGTTTTGTCGTAGAAGTAATCGACGGACAGGCTCAGACGGTTATCCAGAAGGTTTATGTCGATACCATAGTTTTGTTTGATGGTCGTATCCCACTTGATATTGCGGTTGAATACTCCATTGTTCTTGAACAGCGCGCCGAAGGTAGGCTGGCCGTCGAGCGTGCCGAAGCCAAGTCCGGTTGTGGTACTTACATCGAAAGCGGGCATCCACGACCAGGCGGCGACATTGTCCTTCCCTGTTTTACCAAGGCTGGCGCGTAGTTTCAGGTAATCGATGTATCCGGATACCGGGCTGTTCTTGAAGAATTTCTCTTCGGAAGCCACCCAACCGACTGAACCGGTCGGGAATGTTCCCCAGTAGTTTTCGGGGGCGAACTTGGTCGACGCGTCCGAACGAATTAAGAATTGCGCCAGGTAGCGATCGCTATACTTGTAGTTTGCGCGTCCGATATAAGAGAGCGTTCCGCTTTCCGATCTTGTGAACTGATTGTCTGTCCCGACGGTACTTATCGTTCCGGCCGAACTGCTTACGCCGTTGTATGAATCCCAGGGTCCCTGGTATAAGAGTTCAAGGCCGTTGCCACTGGCTTCTCCACGTTCTACTACAGCGGTAGCCGAAATATCGTGCTCGCCGAACGTTCTGTCGTACGTGATCATAAAGTTCATCTGTTCGCTCTTTCGCGTACTCTTTTTATAGTTGACCCTCGGTTGGTTAGCGATATTGGTGCTTCTGCCGTAAGAGATATAATTATACTCTGTGTACGATCCGATAAGGTGATGCCCATCCGTATTTGTGTTCGTTGCGCGCGCCAGCTTGTAGTAATCGCCTACGTCGTGAAGCAAGGTATTGGCATAACTCAGCGCGTAAGTCGCTTTCATGGATAACCCTTTTATAAAAGGTACATCGTAGGTTAGCGAGAAGTTGGCGTTATAGCCGTTTTCCTCTTCTTCTTTTCTGGCTTTGGACGCTTCGTTAGCGAAAAAGTTCCATACCGGATAATTGCTGCTCACATTGCTATCGGTGCTGGTATTTATAAAATGCGGCCCCAACCAGGGAGAGGTATAGAAACTTTTTGTACCGCCGTCTTCTTGTGGCACATCTACTGAAAATGGAATATACTTCGGGATGTGGCGAAGTATGGCGTAGTCTTGCGAAGACGCTTGATTACCCCATGGGCCGGAAGTGAATTTGGCTTGTTCCTTGGCCGAAGTCCTGTCGTTATTATATCCGGCGATAGAAGCGGATAGCTTTAATCCGGCAGCCACTTTCATCTCGCCACCGGCACGGAATGTCCATTTCTCGTAATCTTGTACACTGCCTAAGTTCGTCTCCTGGGTTTGATAGGAAAGCCCGGCAAAGAATGTTACTTTATCGGCGCCTCCGCTAACCGTTAATGAATGACGATGGGATAGCGACGAATCCCACGCTTTATCCAACCAATTGTAATTCAGGTTTTTCATAGCCTCTAACTCAGCATCCGAATAACTGTAATTGGTTCGATCGGTACCGCCATTGGCATTGATTTGCCGGAACATACGGTTCGTGAATACACCGGTTTCATAAGCGTCCAGCGTTTTCATGTGGCTCACGGCGTCGGCGAAATCCAGTTTGGCGGAGTAAGATATCTTCGGAGCGCCTGCCTGTCCGCGTTTGGTTTTTACCAGGATAACCCCATTGGATGCGCGCGAACCGTAAATGGCTGCGGAAGCATCCTTCAATACCGTCATACTCTCAATTTCGGAGTGATCGAGCATATTGAAAGCCGTCATGCTCGGATTACCCAATTCATCGACCTGCACCACATCGTCGATAACGATCAGCGGCCCGAATCTTACACCGCTGAGATCCGGAGCCGGAGAACGAACCGTGAATGTACCGGTTGAACCGGGACGGCCGTCAC
The DNA here is from genome assembly GCA_031259755.1 of Mediterranea sp. (in: CFB group bacteria). Lineage (GTDB taxonomy): Bacteria > Bacteroidota > Bacteroidia > Bacteroidales > Bacteroidaceae > Bacteroides. The sequence continues at coordinate 5,529 of JAIRKY010000094.1, forward strand.
TCCTCGAAACATTCAACCCGATCACTTGTCCGGCCAACGCGTCTACAATTGACGCACCCGGCAGTTCGGCGATTTCATCCATCTGAACAATAGAAGCGGCGCCGGTCAGGTCTTTTACACGTTGTGTACCATATCCAACGATGATTACTTCGTCCAGAAGTTTAGCGTCTTCTTTCATGGTGATCCTTAAAGCGCCACTTGCCGGAATATCCACTACTTGAGTGGTAAAACCAATGAATGATACTTCAATTTTCCCATCAGCAGGGGCTGACAATGTGAAGTTGCCCTCCAGATCGGTAATAGTTCCGGTAGTGGTACCCACAACTTTAACATTTGCGCCAATTACAGGTTCTCCCGTTTCGTCAACTACCACACCTCTTACAGTTCTGGTTTGTTGAGTCGCCTGAGCTGCATCTCCATCGGGTGCGGCCAAAGCATACGTTGATGTACCTACCAGAAAAAGGCATAAGCAGAAAGCTTTCATCCACTTTCCTATATGCATCTTTTTCTCCAAGAATAAATAATTCTTCTTCATAGATCAAATTTTAAATTGAACAACATAATAATAGTCTCTCTCTCTTTATATTGTTAGTATCAAATCCTTCGTTTGAAAAGATTCATACTAAGCTTCTATAGCCTTTAAACACGCCCAAACCCTCTTGGCATCGGCGATAAAAATATATTCCATATATTGCTCATTAAACGTTCGTTTAATGAGCAGAGAAAATGGAGGTTTTGAGAGAAGAGAAAAATATATACGAACTTGAAATCGGATAAAGATAGATGTTGTAAAAATACTGCACGGATCTATATGGAGGATACGAAAAAGAAAAACATGTAATTTGTGTATTAAAGCAACTATAGAAAGTTATGCGACAGTTTTATTTATACTGAAAACTATTCCTATATTTGCATTAAGTTTAAACTATAATTAAAACAAATGAAAGTACCGGATTCCATAAAACTGAGAGATAGTTATATACAAAGAATAAAGCCTTTCATGCGTACGCCTCTTATTAAGGTTATGTCAGGGCAGCGACGGGTAGGAAAAAGCTATATCCTTCTTCAACTGATGTAACTTATTAAAACCGAAGAGCTGGATATCCATATTATTTATATAAATAAAGAAGATATGGAGTTTGCTTTCATAAATTCTGCTGAAAGCCTGAATGATTACATAGTATCCCAACGCCGTTCGAATCGGTGGAACTGTATTTTTATAGACGAAATTCAGGATATACCCGAATTCGAGAAAGCGCTGCGATCGTTATTGCTGGATGAAAAGAACGACATATACATTACCGGTAGCAACGCAAAAATGTTGTCCGGAGAGTTAGCCACATATCTTAGCGGGCGTTATATCGAATTCACTATTTACAGTTTGTCCTACCTTGAGTTTCTCGACTTTCATCATCTGCCCGACAATGACGACAGTTATTTTCCATAACTCGTCGCAATGTTGATGGACTCAGTAAGACATATCCAAAACGCTGTGCCTCTGTGTCTCTGTGTTCAATTTAAAATAAATATCAAAATGTCAAACCGCATCAGAAGCTCATAAAAGCAAGGAAGACGGACGGATTTATAAAAACCGCCTACAAATTGCGTTTTGAGAAAACAAAACGATTGACTATACTAATATTTTGTAGCTTTATGTTATGTTTTAATATGAGACAGCGTAAAATTACTGCTTGTTATTTTATGTATACAGCAAAATAACACATTAAAATTGTATGTGGAGAGACGAAGAAATAGAAAAACAGAATCTTAAGATCTCTCCTCCGGAAATGCGGCAGGTTGTTTTTTGTCTTCAGAAACCCGCATAATTGCAAAATGGGACGTCCTGTTAAACAGCGCAACTTCCGTGTTAAACAAAACAACCCACCGTGTTTAACACAGAGACCCACCGTGTTTAACACGGCCACTGGTTCTGTTTAACACGGAAGTTGCGCTGTTTAACAGGAGATCGGTGTAGTAATCTGAAACCGGTTGACTGTTTTGTCCTTATCTCTATAGTGAATTGACGCATTTAACCTTTAAAACGATATCCGGTTGACTGTTTTTCGTTTTATCGCTAAATCCGGTTGACCATTTAACCGCCATTCTGAGCCTCCTGTGGTACATGGGACGTTTATCGGGTAAAGAATTTCGATATAGTCAAAAGACTAAAAGGAATGTCATTTGGCGTTTTATATATTAATCTGCTGTAATCAACTACGGTTTTTAATCATTATGTCATTACCAAGATGATAATAATTCATTGCTACATGCCCCCTCTACATCCGCTTTCTACTCTTAAAAAGTCTATTATAGAAATATTTTTCGCTTTAATTTTATTTTTTTTCATTTAAGTGATTACAAGCCATTCGGATATCCGTCATGCATTAAAAATATGCAAGAAAGAGCGAAAGTGGAGATTAAGTGAGATATTGCATTTCAGATATGTTTTTATTAATGACTATCATACCTGATATTTTAATAAACTCTATAAAAATATTGAGACATATCAGTATAATACAAAACCACCATTTTCCCTGCTCATTATACGAACGTTTAATGAGCAATATATGGAATATATTTTTATCGCCGATGCCAGGAGGGTTTGGGCGTTTAAAGGCTATGAAAAGCTTGGTATAAATCCTTCTAACAAAAGGTTTGATGCCAAACCAATATAAAGAGAGAGAGACTATAATTATGTTGTTTAATTTAATGTATTATTTATGAAAAACTCATTTTTGAGAAAGAAGACATTGTCGTTGATATCATTGGCGATGATGTTTTTATTCGTTTCTTGTATTGATGGATATGAGGACGATAAGGCTTGGTCATCAGGAGTTGAGAACGCCTCTTTGGAGTCGCCCGCTGCTGAAAAAATCTCTATTGTTCCTAGCGCTGATGGATCGAAGTTGAAAATTACATGGCCTGTTGTGCCTGGCGCCGGAGGATATGAATTTTCGCTTTATATTGTGGATGATCCGGAAAACCCCGTTTTAGTCGGTGAAGAAAAACAGGTAATAGACGGATGTACCGCTGAGCGCGAAATGGTTGAAGATACTTATTATGAAGTAATTATCAAAACTTTAGGTAATCCTAAATTCAACAACAAGGAAGCTGCGCAAGCAACTGAGGTTGCATACAATAACATGTTGGATGTAACTGCAACGATTCCGAATGGTACTAATCTAACTGAATATTTTGCTACTAACCCTATTCCGGAAAGTACAACAGAATTGTGTTATGAACTGGAGCCTGACGGAGAATATACAATGGATGGCAATGTGCCTGTCGGTCTGACTTCAGTTACTCTTCGCGGTAATAAGGTTAAGCATCCGAAAGTAACAATGACAAATGGCGCTTTCTTAAATGACGGAGCAGGTTTTAAATTAAAGTTTATTGATCTGGATTGTACGAATTTTGATGGCACTTCGGTTATTTTACTTAATCCCACCTTCAATCCTGCTGCTGTATTAGGTCAGGAGGGTAGATATTGTATTATCCCTACCACTTCGCCTATTGCTGTCCTGTCTTGTACTATTAAAGGATTGAAACAACGTCTGTTCTATGATAGTAATCAATATTATGGCGTCGGGACTCTTCTGATCAAAGATTGTGTGATCGAACAAAATACGACAGGTAGTATTCAACTTATAAGATCTCAGAGGGCTGTCATTAAAGACCTGTCGTTAGTGAACAGTACATTCTATAACAAGCAGAGCAATGGCGGTTATTTTATACAGTTACAAGGTGCAAAAGTAACTGAAGTTAAGCCTGCCGAAGAGACTTGGGCAAGCGCTAACCTATTGATCACGAATTGTACATTCTGGCAAGTGGTGAAAAATGATCAGATGGGTAACTATTCCAACAATATCGCTCAGAAAGGAAATAACATCACTATATTGAATTCAATCTTTGTGGACTGCGGCAATAAAGCTGTAGTGCGTCGATTGGGTGGAGGTAATGCGAATGCAACATTAATATGTGGTTTAAATACGTATTGGTATGATGGCGCTTTTGTTAGTACTGAATTGACCACTACTCCCAAGGATGCGAGCGGTACGCATATCGAAACAGACCCACAGTTAAAAGACCCCGAAAATGGAGATTTTACTGTAGGCGGAAGTGAGCAAATCGCCAAACGTACCGGAGACCCACGCTGGTTGCCTGCCGAATAATTAAAAGTATAAACTATAAAAACAAGAAATATGAAGAGATATCTGATTCTCAGTTTATGCCTGAGTATGTTGTTGGGATTCGTTATACCCGCGCATGCACAGCAGCCGCAAACGGTGAAAGGTTCTGTTGTAGACGAGACGGGCGAACCTGTCATAGGCGCCTCTGTCATAGTAGAAGGAACAAGTGTGGGAACCATTACAGACCTTGACGGACGTTTTTCGATCTCTGTTCCGTCTAAAGGGCAGCTTACCATTTCGTTCATAGGATTTGTAAGCCAAACCATTTCCGATTTTAAGAACACACGTATTGTGTTGAAGGAAGACTATATGCAGCTTGAAGAGGTGGTCGTTGTAGGGTATGGCGCTCAGAAGAAGGCGCACCTTACCGGGTCCATCGCCACCGTGGCTCCGCAAGAGTTCAACGACCTTTCCGTAACCAGCTTAGGCTCGGCTCTGGAAGGTTTGATCAACGGAGTGAGCGTAAACGAAAGCAGTAACCGTCCGGGTGAAACCGCCAGGATCGTCATCCGTAACAGCGACCTGTCGGTAAGCGCGCCTTCCAGCAGTTCGGGGCTGTTAGTGCCATTGTATGTAATTGATGATTTTATTGCCGACGAGAGTGCATTCAACAATTTGGATGGCAGCATGATCGAAAGCATTTCCGTATTGAAAGATGCGGCGGCGGCGGTGTATGGCGCACGTTCCGCGCAGGGTGTCGTGCTTGTGAAAACAAAACGCGGACAGGTAAGTAAGCCTAAAATCTCTTATAGCGGGCAGTTTGGTTATACGGACGAGTTCTATCGTTCCAAAGTGATGGACTCTTATAACTTCGGCCTTACATGGAATGCCATTCGCGCCGCCGATCCGACGAGTACTTACGATAAGAAAAATGATCTGTTCCAAGCCGATGAATTGACGGCTATGCGTTCGCTCAACTACGACTTGCTGGACAAATACTGGAGTTCCGGCCTGACGCAAAAGCATAGTATAAACATTGGCGGCGGTAGCGAAAATGCAACTTATTTCGGCGGCGTTTCCTATGTGACGCAAGAGGGTAACCTCGGGCGTATCGATTACGAACGCTGGAACTACCGCGCCGGCATGGATGTAAAGATCAGCCCGTGGGTAAAGGCTTCTTTGCAGGTTTCCGGCGATTACGGTGAAAAGAAGAACGCGTACTCTGTAGTAGGCGGAACAAACGACGAAAAAGACTACGTCATGTTGTTAACCCGTCCGCGTTATATTCCCGAATATGTGGATGGGCGGCCGGTCGCAGGGTATGGTATTACGAATGGCGCCATAGAGCAGACGCAGAATTATCATTACGATATGGTTGAAAACGTTGTGGGTAACTATACCACCAATATGCCCCAGAACATGACCATCAACTCTTCGTTAGAGTACGACTTTGGTTGGAGTAAGATACTGAAAGGCTTGAAGGTGAAGATGACTTATTCGAAGAACATAAGTACAACGAAAGACAACCAGTTCGGTTCCAACTATGAACTGTATAAGTTTGCCGACGGCAACCGTGGAGGTAGCGGTAGCCACCTTTATGTGGATACGCCGGGATATGCGATGAATTTTGAGAATATGACCACTGTCCCTGTGTCGAATGGCGATCGGGTTCGTCGGACGATGAGCCGTAGCGACCGCTATCAGTTGAACTTTATCGCGACTTACGCCCGTTCTTTTGGTTTGCATGATGTAAGCGGTTTGTTCTCTATCGAAAAGTCCGAAAATGAGTATGAATGGATCTGGGGACAGGTAACAGAACCTTATTCGTTCACAAATGGACAATCCAACGGGGCCAATGGTACCCAGACCACCGAGTTTAAGCGTTCGGAAGGCGGCGTATTGTCTTATATCGGCCGTTTCAACTATGCTTATGCCGATCGTTATCTGGCCGAGTTCCTGATCCGTTCGGACGCATCCACCAAATTCGCTCCCGAAAACTACTGGGGCGTATTTCCGTCATTGTCTCTGGGATGGATCATCTCCGAAGAAAATTGGTTTAAGGATAAGGTTACATGGATCGATTTCTTGAAGATACGCGCTTCTTACGGTCTGTTGGGACGCGACAACGTAGCCGCCTGGGCTTGGCAACAGTTCTACGGATCGGAAGTTATAAAAGGCCCGATCTTCGGTTCCAATCCGGAACTGGAGGCCGGCGCTCACTTCCAGATCCCAACTGCCGTACCTAACCGCAATTCGCATTGGGATAAGAGTTATAAGAGCAACGTCGGCCTTGACCTGAATTTCCTGAAAAGCCGCCTGTCGGTTACGTTGGATGCTTATTACGACAAGAACCGCGATGTGTTCATGGCCATTACGAACGCTCCTGATTTCCCGACTACAGTAGGCGCTACGGCCTCTGCTTCCAATTACGGTTCGATCGACAACTATGGTATCGAGCTTTCGTTAGGCTGGCGCGATAAGATCGGTAATGATTTCAAGTATCATGTGAAACTGAACACCGGATATTCGGACAACAAGATCCTTAAAGCGCCATGGAAAGACATCGCCGATCGTGAATTGGACGATATCGTCCCCAACGAACGCGCCGATCGTGGCCTGTGGGGATATTCATGTATCGGGATGTTCCGCAGTTATCAGGAAATCGCCGAATATTTCGCGGCCAACAATATCGAGACCTATTTGGGCAAAACGCAGGTCGATGTCCATCCGGGTACGTTGATCTATAAGAACGTCCGCGGTTCGAGAAAAGCCGATGGTACTTATTATGCGCCGGGCGATCTTAACGACCCGATGCCGAATGTGATCGACAAGAACGATAAAGTGCAAATATCCAAACGCAGTGGCAATCCGTACGGATTTACCATCAATATGGGCGGCGAATGGAAAGGCCTATCGTTCAGCGCTCAGCTTGGGGCGAGTTGGGGCAGTTACACGACGTTGCCTTCACAGGCTATTTCCAACAAGAGTATTGTTTCCACGGCCTCCGGTTATGATGTAATGCAGTACACCAACCTGCCTTCTTTCTGGTCGGACAATATGTTTGTTTACCAGGATGTGTTGGACAATCAGGGTAACATTGTGGCGGCGCAAAACTTAACGGCTATCTATCCGAATCTACGTTTTGCAGGTATCAACAGCGAAGCGTCTACCTTCTGGAAAGTGAGCAACACGAATGTTTCTTTGCGCAACATTACCCTGGCTTATTCTTTGCCGAAGGCGTTGATCAGCAAGTTAGGAGTGGAAAGCTGCCGCTTTAACCTGACCGGACAAAACCTGTTGTGCTTCTACAATCCGTATCCGGACAAGTTCATGAGCCCGATGTCGAGCTACAGTACATATCCTGCATTGCGTAAATTTACTTTAGGTGTAAATGTATCATTCTAAAAAGAATTCATAATGAAAAAGATATATAGAACAGTATTCAGTGTCGCTTGCTTATTCGGAGTTTCCCTTTTTACAGGATGCAGCGACGACTTCCTGAAAGAGAAGCAGAATTACGATAATCTCAGTCCGGATATATATAACGACTACACCGGAGCGAAAATGAGAGTGGAGGATATTTATCTCCGGTTGCTTCCCAGCGCCAATACGAGTTTGTCGTATAGATATCCGAGTTCAGGCAAAGCGGATCTTCAGTCCAGAGCGACTGAGGAATATAGCGGCTCTTCAATCTTTTCGGATCCCGATATCGTATTGAATCCCACATCGAGTGATTTCATCGATTTCTTCCATGTGAATAAAGCTACGAACGCGGGGCCTTGGGGGGAGATCCGTAACTGCAATGATGTGATCGAAGGTATTTCGAACGGAACATTGCCCGACGAACAGAAAGAAGAATTGCTTGGACAGGTTTACTTCTTCCGCGCATGGCAGTATTATTTGCTCGTAAAGACGTATGGCGGCGTGCCGATCATCGATAAAGTGCAAGCTACGGATGTAAGTCAGACGCAAGGCCTCTCGGTTCCCCGTTCGACGACGAAAGCGTGTATCGACTTTATCTGTAACGATCTGGAATTGGCCGCCGGCATGTTACCGGATCGTTGGGATGGCGATAATTTCGGCCGGATCACCTCGGGAGCCGCTCTGGCTTTAGCCGGACGCGCCCGCTTGCTTTATGCCAGTCCTTTGTTTAATCGCGCGGACAATACCGAACGTTGGAAAGCCGCTTACGACGCCAATAAGGCCGCCATTAACGCATTGAAAGCCGGCGGTTTCGGCCTGGCGTACGAAAGCCAGCCGGGCGTTAACGCTTCCGGATGGGCGAAGATGCTGTATGAGTTCAATAGCGACGAAGCCGTATTTGTTACCTTATATAATAAGATACATGATGATAACGGTTCCCATGAAACTTACCGCAATAATCACTGGGAGCAGTCTATCCGTCCTTACAACGCGCACGGTGCGAGTACAGGCGGCGGTATGACGCCCACAGCGCTGATGGTCGACTTATTCCCGATGGCGGATGGCAAAAAGCCGGGAGAGTCCACCCATAACTATGATCCGTTGAAGTTCTTCAAGGATCGCGATCCCCGTTTCTATCGTACGTTTGCTTTTCCGGGTGTAACCTGGACATACGAAGGAGATGTAACGTCTTTGAGTTCTGACTTTGAGTTTACAGGCCCTAACTATGTGTTGTGGAACTATGCCTGGTATGCGGATGACGAAAAGAAGGACGACATTACGAAAAGCGGTTATGGCGCGTCCGGATTAGGACTTAACAATAAGGGGCTTTACATCCGTAAGCGCAGCAATGATTTCGATATGACTACTCCGTCTCCGGTAACGATGTACAGATGGGATCTGACCGGAAACCGGCAAGGGCCGTTCGGCGAAGGAGCTATGCCCTATATGGAAATTCGTTATGCGGAAGTGTTGCTGAACCTGGCGGAAGCCGCTTGCGGTATTGGCGAGGGTACGGAAGCGTTGGGTTACCTCAGGGATATTCGCAAACGCGTAGGTTATACCGGCAATTGCGGATTGGATGACGCGTTGGCCAATGATCGCGGCAAACTGTTTGGCGCTATTCTTTACGAACGCCAGGTCGAACTGGCTTACGAAGGCAAACGTTTCGATGATATGCGCCGGTGGTTGCTTTGGGACGGTGGCGCATACATGAGCCAGATCAGTGGCGTTCCAAGCAGTTGGAGCGTGAGTGGCTTCAATGGAAATACATGTACCTATATCGGCGTAACGCCATTCAATAACAAACGTCGGGATAATCTGGAGCTGGCATCTAAAACAAATGCGGAGGAGGCTGCCGGAAAAGACCCGATCAAAACTGCCCGTACCGATATCAAATTGGATCTGAAACAGGAACTATCCAGCCAATATGCCGATCTGGAGAAATTCTATGGCGATAACCTGATCCGTAAGACCCGTGAAGGCGATCAGGCGGACAGGTATGTAACGTTCAAACCTGAATATTACATTATAGGCCTTTCCGAAGGCGCCCAGAAGAACAACGTTACTCTGTTGCAAACCATTGGCTGGGCTGATGTCAGAGTCGGCGCCGGCGGAACTTTCGATCCATTGGCGGAAGAATAGTTTTTAGTTCAGGTTTCAGAAGCGCCAATATGAACCACAGATTAACAGATTACACGGATTTCTTAATTTACAGATTGTTGATAATCAACATTACCTAATCTGTGTAATCCGTTAATCTGTGGTTAATTGACATTTAAATAAAACTCTTTGGTCAATTCGATATATCCGGGACTATATTGATGTCTTTTTTCTTCCAATAACAATTCTTTTCTATCACACACGGTTTCGGAATTAAATACGAACTCTATCAATGTCCGTTTCGGTTGTTTCCCCGGACGGGTAACCACAATCAATTGCCTGGAAGGATAGAGTCCTGAACCTACCGCCATTTTCTGTAACGCGTCCGATGCGTCCATAGGGATAATTACACAAAAGCGCCCCTTATCGGATAACAGCCGTACTACCCCTTCAAGTAATTCATCATATCGCAAACTGCTATTGTGCCTGGCTATCGTCCGCTGTTCTCCGGGACAAAGCAATGAATCAACAAAATATGGAGGGTTGGAAACGATCAGATCAAACTTTCCGTCTGAAATATATGTCCTGAAATCTTGTTGTATAACTTCCACCCTGTCTTTCCAAGGAGAATCCGCGACATTTTCCCTGGCCTGGGAAACAGCATCCGCATCTATTTCCAACGCGGTGACAGTGACAACCGCAGGGGAACGCTGTGCGATCATCAACGCAACCAGTCCCGTACCCGTACCAACATCCAGCACGTTGCACACATGAGACACATCACTCCATGCGCCCAGCAGCACACCATCGGTCCCGACTTTCATCGCACATCTGTCATGCCGCACGGTAAATTGTTTAAATCTGAACATCTGAGTTTATAGTTTTAAGTGCGATTCCGGAATAATATTGAAACGCAGATTAACACAAATTGAGAAGTAATAAAACTACAAACTTAAAACTATAAACTCAAAGAACCCAGTCCATTTTTGTTTTTTTATCGTTATAGTGTTTTATAATTCATATAGAATAGATTAACTTTGCACACGTTTTGCGCTAAAGCAAACATATATATAAACCACATTACGCATGAGAAGAGACAATTACATGTTAGATGACGAAAAAGATATTGAAGAACAAAACGAGAGTTCTTTCTCCTTAGTTGCCGATTTTGAAGGAAATGAAGAACAGCTTTTCGATATAAAAATAGATTTGGATAACGACCTTCCTTTCTTACCTCTTAGAAACCTGATGTTATACCCTGGTGTCTTCCTGCCTATTGCCATTGGACGCAAATCATCCCTGAAGGTAGTAAAGGAAGCCGAAAAAAATAAAAGTATCATTGCCATATTCTGCCAGAAAGAAGCGCGGATAGAACAACCCCTGAAACAAGACTTATATCCGGTGGGCGTAATCGCCAAAGTGGTTAAGATCCTGCAAATGCCGGACCACACCACCACAGCTATTCTCCAAGGGATCAAACGTACCGAACTATTGGAAGTAACACAATTACGTCCGCACCTCAGAGGGGAAGTCAAGCTTTTGAACGATGAAGTTCCGCCAAAAAACGACAAAGAATATGCGGCGCTTGTCGAATCTTGTAAAGATCTGACTATACGCTATATCAGAGCATCCGAAAGAATGCATCAGGATTCTATCTTCGCCATCAGGAACATCAATAACCCGATGTTCCTGATCAACTTCATCTGTACCAATCTTCCGTTCAAGATCGAAGAGAAAGTGGAACTGATTGGTATGGACGCATTGAGAGCGCGTACTTTCCGTTTATTGGAGATCCTGAACCGTGAAGTACAACTCCTGGAACTAAAGGCAAGCATCCAGATGCGCGCACGCGAAGATATCGACCAGCAACAGCGCGAATACTTCCTGCAACAACAAATCAAGAACATTCAGGAAGAGTTGGGCGGAAGCACCCAGAGTCAAGAGATTGAGGAGTTGTGTGCAAAAGGAAAGAGCATGTTATGGCCTCGCGAGATAGCTCAGACCTTCGAAAAGGAATTGGCCAAACTGGACCGTACACATCCGCAATCGCCCGATTACAGCATACAACTCAATTACATTCAAACCTTACTTGGATTGCCTTGGGGGGTATATACCGAAGACAATCTTAATCTTATCCAGGCCGAAAAGACCCTGAATAAAGACCACTATGGGTTGGAAAAGGTGAAAGAGCGTATTCTGGAACACCTTGCGGTGTTGAAGCTGAAAAATGACATGAAGTCACCCATCATTTGTTTGTATGGCCCTCCGGGAGTAGGCAAAACATCCCTCGGACGTTCTATCGCTTCGGCGTTGAAACGCAAGTACATCCGTATGTCGCTGGGAGGCGTGCACGACGAAGCGGAAATCCGCGGTCACCGCAAAACCTATATCGGCGCCATGCCGGGACGGATCATCAAGAGCCTGATCAAAGTCGGTTCATCCAACCCTGTATTCATCCTTGACGAGATTGACAAACTGGGTTCCGATCATAAAGGTGATCCTTCTTCCGCCTTGTTGGAAGTACTTGATCCGGAACAAAACAATACGTTCCACGATAACTTCCTCGATGTAGACTACGACCTGTCGAAAGTGATGTTCATCGCTACGGCGAACAACCTGAACACTATTCCCGCTCCTTTGCTGGATCGTATGGAAATGATTGAGATCAGTGGTTACATTACCGAAGAAAAAGTAGAGATCGCGCATCGTCACCTTGTACCAAAGACATTGGAAGCCAACGGACTGAAAAAGGCAGGGATCAAGATCCCTAAAAACACATTGGAAGCCATCGTCGAATCGTATACCCGCGAAAGCGGTGTACGCGAACTGGAAAAGAAGATCGGTAAGATCTTGCGTAAAAGCGCCCGTCGATATGCTACGAATGGCTCCCTTGAAAAGTCGGAGATCAAACCGGACGACTTGTACGACTTCCTGGGTGCACCGGAATACAGTCACGACAAATACCAGGGAAATGAATATGCCGGAGTTGTAACCGGGCTTGCCTGGACCGCAGTAGGCGGAGAGATCCTTTTTGTAGAGACCAGCCTTAGCCGCGGTAAAGGTGGTAAGCTGACATTAACGGGTAACCTGGGTGATGTGATGAAAGAATCCGCCATGCTGGCCCTCGAATACATCAAGGCGCATGCGTCTGTCTTAAAGCTGGATGAAGATATCTTTGAGAACTGGAATATTCATGTCCACGTTCCCGAAGGCGCCATTCCGAAAGACGGCCCTTCCGCCGGTATCACCATGGCTACGTCATTGGCTTCCGCGCTGACCCAGCGTAAAGTTAAAACAAACCTGGCTATGACGGGTGAGATCACACTGCGTGGAAAAGTCCTTCCCGTGGGAGGTATAAAGGAAAAGATCCTCGCCGCAAAACGCGCCGGCATCAAGGAAATCATTCTGAGCGCCGAAAACAAAAAGAACATTGACGAGATCGAAGCGATGTACCTGAAAGGACTGAAGTTCCATTACGTCAACGAAATAAAGGAAGTTTTCGTCATTGCGCTGACCAAAGAAAAAGTGGCGGATGCCATTGACCTGACCGTAAAAAAGGCCGATAAAGACAAGAAATGACATTTGAGCTGCAATACACGGATCCCGGAAGCAATGCGCGGGTGGGGCTACTGACCACCGGTCATGGCCGGATCCAAACCCCGATCTTCATGCCTGTCGGAACATTGGGCGCTGTTAAGGGAGTGCACCAAACGGAACTGAAAGAAGATATCAAAGCGCAGATCATTCTTGGAAATACATACCATTTATATTTACGGCCGGGATTAGAAGTGATTGAAAAAGCCGGCGGACTGCACAAGTTCAATAGCTTTGACCGTCCTATGCTGACCGACAGCGGCGGCTTCCAGGTATTCTCCCTGGCCGGTATACGTAAGCTGAAAGAAGAAGGAGTCGAGTTCCGTTCACATATCGACGGCAGCAAACACTTGTTTACCCCAGAGAAAGTGATAGACATTGAACGCACCATCGGCGCCGATATTATCATGGCTTTTGACGAATGTCCTCCGGGAAACTCGGACTACGGGTACGCCAAAAAGTCGATGGAACTTACACACCGCTGGCTGGACAGGTGTATCGGGCGTTTCAACGAAACAGAACCAAAATACGGATACAGCCAGTCGCTGTTTCCCATTGTGCAGGGCTGCGTATATCCCGACCTGCGCCGGCGTTCGGCGGAGTATATCGCGTCCAGGAACGCAGACGGGAATGCGATCGGCGGACTTGCCGTAGGTGAACCGGTCGAAAAGATGTACGAGATGATCGAACTCGTGAACGTGATACTGCCCAAAGACAAGCCCCGCTACCTGATGGGGGTAGGAACGCCGGCTAACCTGTTGGAAAGCATTGAACGCGGCGTCGATATGTTTGACTGTGTCATGCCTACCCGTAACGGGCGGAATGGAATGCTTTTTACGAAAGAAGGCATTATCAACATGAAAAACAAGAAATGGGAAATGGACTTCTCCCCCATTGAAGCTGATGGCGCTTCCGTAGTAGATACGCTCTATAGCAAGGCCTATCTCCGCCATTTGTTTCACGCACAGGAACTGTTGGCTATGCAAATCGCCTCTGTCCATAACCTGGCCTTCTATCTTTGGCTGGTAAGAGAAGCCGGAAGGCATATCGTCGAAGGAAATTTTTCCACGTGGAAGCCTCTGATGGTTAAGAAACTATCCACAAGACTGTAAGAAAACCATGAACGAAAGACTTAAGCGGCTTGACTGGTATATCATTAGGAAGTTCCTGGGAACATACGTGTTCGCCATCGGACTGATCATATCTATCGCCGTAGTGTTCGACTACAACGAAAAGATGGACAAGTTCGCCAATAACGAAGCGCCGTGGGAGGCCATCGTCTTCGACTATTACCTGAACTTCATTCCTTATTTCGCTAACCTGTTCAGCCCGCTGTTCGTATTTATATCCGTCATTTTCTTCACATCCAAACTTGCCGAGAACTCGGAGATCATCGCCATGTTCTCTACCGGAATGAGCTTCAAACGGCTCATGCAACCTTACATGATCTCGGCGGGGATCATTGCGATAGTGACTTTCTTTCTGGGATCGTACATCATTCCGCAAGGTAGTGCGACCCGCCTGTCGTTCGAGGATCAATATTATAAGAAAAGGAAAACAACTTCGGCGCGTAACATACAGCTCGAAGTCGATTCGGGAGTCATCGCCTACATAGGTAACTACTATGATTATCGCAAGTCGGGCAACAACTTCTCGCTCGACAAATTCATCGACAAGGAACTTGTATCGCACCTGACAGCGCGTAGCATCACTTACGATACGACTTCTACCTATAAATGGACGCTCAACGACTATACCATCCGCGAAATGGGAGGGCTGAAAGAGAAGATTGTCCGGGGCGATAAACTGGATACGATCATCAAAATGGAACCGAGTGATTTCCTGATCTCCCGTAACCAACAGGAAATGTTGACCAGTCCGCAACTTAGCGAGTATATCAATAAACAAAAAAAGCGGGGATTCGCGAACATCAAAGAATTTGAGATCGAATATCACCGCCGTATCGCGGCATCCTTCGCTTCGTTCATCCTGACCGCTATCGGGCTATCCCTCTCCTCCCGAAAAGTAAAGGGCGGAATGGGACTACATTTGGGTGTCGGCCTGGCGCTTAGCTTCTCGTTCATTCTGTTCCAAACCGTATCGTCCACCTTCGCAATAAGCGGCAGCGTGCCGCCTGTGATTGCGGTATGGATACCTAATCTCCTGTACGCGTTGATTGCCGTATACCTTTATACAAAAGCTCCCAAATAGAGCAAACGAAGTTTCAATACGGTTTTTCTCTCTCAAAACTTGTCGGGTTATTTATTTGTCTTATCATTGTATTTAATGGTTCGTTATAAAACAAAACCGACTGATTTTGATTTTTAGCTGGTCAATAGTGAAAAAATGACGTAAAAATGACGTTGAAAACTTGCCGTTTACTTTCTGTCGGAATATCTTTAGGCGCAAAAAGAGATATAAACTATAAATTTACAGATGATGAAAGTACGAGTTGGTTTTGTGTTAATTGTCTGTTTCATACTCATTGGATGTCAGCCTAAGGAACAGAGGATCGTTGCTTATGAAGATTTTCCTGAGCAGTGTGAGCTGAAGGCCATAACTATTGAATTGGATACGGCGATCTTCCGTTATCCATTCAGGATGAGGGCGCAGGACGATAAGATTGTAGTCATGGATCTGCATAATGCAGACTATTATTTTCATTTGTTCAGTTATCCCGGCTTTGCTTATGTGAGTTCTTTCGGTAAACGCGGCGAGTCTCCGGAGGAGATGCTTGCGGCGGAGAACTTCAGGTTTGCCGGCGAGGGTGGGAAAGAGATTCGGACGTTAGATTCAAGCAAGAGTAGAATAAACAGGTTGAGCTTTTCTTTGTCCCGCGATTCGCTTCTGCCCGCAGGGACGATTGCGCTGGATAAGGATGTTCTTCGTCCACTCGACTTTTGTTTGTATAACGACTCGGTCATGATCATCCCCGATTTTTCGGGAGAGAACCGGTTCTGCTTTGTGGATGAATCGGGCAAACTTTTGTATAAGCAGGGACAGATCCCAGCTTCCGACCAGGCGGCGTTAAGTGGCTCTAAACCCGCACTGTCGCAGGCGTGGAGGAGCTTTGTGGATTACAATCCGCGGCGGAAGGTTTTGGCTGCCGTAACTCAGTTGGGCGAGGTGCTCGAGATCTACAACTTCAATGATCAGACCCAACGGGTGATTGTCGGCCCGAACGGCGAGCCGGAGTTTCAGGAGCAGAACGGGTACGCCATTCCTTCGGGGATCATGGGTTTCAGTGATATACAGGTGACCGATAACTATATCTATACCGTCTTTCATGGACAGAGGTTCAAGGATATGCCCACCGATCCCAGTGAGTTTGTTGATGGCGGGCAGTATATTTATGTCTTCGATCTGAAAGGGAATCCGGTTCGCAAATATGTGCTGGATCGCCATATAAACGGTTTCTTTGTGGATGAAAAGGAGCAGATCGTTTATGCCACGGATGTGAACAATGACCAGCCACTGGTTTACTTCTCTTTGTAATATCGTTCGTAATGATATGGTTTAAGAAGATACTCAAGGTACTGAACATCCTGTTGGACGTTTGCTCCTATCTCTGCTTGCTGGCATTGCTGTGGATCGTGTTTCAGATGTTTTGCTTCAGCTCGTTCCGCATACCTACTAACTCGATGGAGCCTTCGCTGATCCCCGGAGATATGATCCTGGTGAATAAGTTGGTGGGCGGTGCACGGCTGTTCGACCTGTTTGCCGCCTTGAGGAAGGAACCGGTCAATATTCACCGCGTGCCGGGTTACGGGTCTTTTAAGCGGAACGACGTGCTGGTCTTCAACTTCCCATATTCTGCCGGATGGGATCGCATCGACTTTGATGTGATGAAGTTTTATGTGAAGCGTTGTATCGCATTGCCGGGCGATACGTTGGCGATACGGAACGGCTTCTTTCATGTCCATGGCGTGAACGAAGAGTTGGGTAATGTGGAGTTGCAATCTTATATCTCTCACCTGACGGATACAACTTCAAACTTCATCGTAACGGCGTTGTCGTATCCGCAAGATAAAGAATTGGGATGGACAATAAAGGAGTTCGGCCCTTTTCATGTTCCCGCGAAGGGGCAACGGGTGGAGATGAACAGGACGAACTGGCTGCTTTATCGCCGCCTGATCCATTGGGAACAAAAGGAACAACCCCTGCTGAAAGAGAATGGGCGGGTCTATTTGAGGGATAGCCTCATCACTGCATATTGCTTTGAACAGAATTATTATTTTATGGCAGGCGATAAGTTGACAGATTCACAGGATTCCCGTTATTGGGGTCTTTTGCCTGAAGAGTTCATTGCAGGCAGGGCGGATTATATCTGGCTGTCCAAAGAACGTTATACGAAAGAGATACGTTGGGATCGCTTTATGAAGAAGATACGATGAGAAACCGGACGATAGGGCTCATTGCGCTACAGTTCATGACAACGCTTTTGTTGCTTTCGGTGGTGTGTGTTTCATCGGATGAGTTGCCTCCTGGCGAGACGGAGAAACA
>JAIRKY010000100.1 GCA_031259755.1 Mediterranea sp. (in: CFB group bacteria)
ACGCTCACATGGCTTTCATCGATCACCATCAGAAAATCTTCCGGAAAGAAGTCCAACAGACAGTATGGACGGGTACCGGCTTCACGGCCGTCAAAATATCGCGAGTAGTTCTCAATGCCCGAACAGTGTCCCAATTCGCGGAGCATTTCCATGTCGTACGTAACCCGTTCATAAAGTCGTTTGGCTTCGTATGGCTTTCCTATGGATTCAAAATAGGATACCTGTTTCGTCAAATCATCTTCAATCTGATGAATGGCTCGTATCGTAGCTTCTTTTGTCGTCATGAACAGGTTGGCGGGGTATATCTTATACGAGTCGAATCTTTTGGTCGTATGGTTGCTGATAGGATCCACTTCTTCGATGCTTTCTACTTCGTCACCCCAAAAGATGATTCGCAGGATGTAATCCGAATAAGCCAGTGAGATATCTACCGTATCTCCTTTTACCCGGAAGTAGCCACGGTTCAATTCAATGTCATTGCGAACATACAAACTGTCGACCAACCGGCGCAGAAATACATTACGGCTGATCGTTCTTCCTTGTTGCATCTCTATCACATTGCTGTAGAAATCCGCCGGATTCCCCATACCGTAAATGCAAGATACGGAGGAGACGACAACGATGTCCTGGCGTCCGGATAAGAGAGCGGAAGTTGCCGCCAGGCGTAACTTGTCGATCTCATCATTGATGGCGAGGTCTTTTTCTATATACGTATCGCTACCGGGCAGATAGGCCTCAGGCTGATAGTAATCATAATAAGAAACGTAGTATTCCACGGCATTATGTGGAAAGAATCCTTTGAACTCGCTGTACAGTTGCGCCGCCAATGTTTTGTTGTGGCTCAGTATCAACGTCGGTTTATTGATATTCCTGATTACGTTGGCTATGGTGAACGTTTTCCCCGAACCCGTTACCCCGAGCAAAGTCTGGGCAGGCGCTCCTTGCAGCACACCCTCTGTTAGCTGTGCGATCGCTTCGGGCTGGTCCCCGGTTGGTAAATATTCGGATGTTAACTCAAAATTCATGGCGGTACCAACAAACTCAATGTACGCACTTCATTCAATTTACAAAAATCCCACTGCAAAGATATTGTTTTTTTTTAGACGGCGCGAACATTCATCTTTCTTACATCGGATTCACGTTATCAGAAAGCTTTCTTAAAAGCGTTTCCGCATCAGTCTGACGGTCAGGATCGCGACGATAAGATTATATATTGAAGAAAATTTAAACAAGCTTTCAAACTTCTGGGAAAAGATAAAATAAATTCTTTACTTTGCAATACGTTATTGCGGAAAGGTATGGATTCACTTTAAATAATAAGCGAAAAAGATGATTTGGAATGAGAATATCGAGTGTATGGATCGGGAGAGCCTGCGCAAAATGCAAAGTATCCGGCTGAGGAAAATAGTAGAGCATGTATACCATAATACGCCATTCTACCGTAAAAAAATGCAGGAGATGGGCGTTACGCCCGATGATATCAACGATATGGATGATATTGTCAAACTACCTTTTACGACAAAGTATGATTTGCGCGATAACTATCCTTTCGGCCTTTGCGCTGTTCCAATGAGTCAGATTGTACGCATACATGCTTCTTCCGGTACAACGGGTAAGCCTACCGTGGTCGGATATACCCGTAAGGACCTGTCGGGGTGGACGGAATGTTTGTCGCGCTGTTTCTATGCTTATGGCGCTGATAAGTCGGATTTCTTCCAGATCGCTTATGGCTATGGCTTGTTCACCGGTGGGCTGGGAGCGCATTATGGCGCCGAGAATATCGGAGCTTCCGTTATTCCGATGTCCAGTGGCAATACGGAAAAACAAATTACGCTGATGCACGACTTTGGCGCGACCGTACTTTGTTGTACGCCTTCTTATGCGTTATTTATGGCAGATGCCATCAAGGATTCCGGCATTTTCCGTGACGAATTGAAGCTAAAGATCGGTGTTTTCGGCGCGGAACCCTGGACAGAGAACATGCGTAAGGAGATCGAAGAGAAACTCGGGATCAAGGCTTACGATATTTATGGGTTAAGTGAGATCGCGGGGCCGGGTGTCGGGTACGAATGTGAATGTCAGGATGGCACCCACCTCAATGAGGACCATTTCTTTCCTGAAATCATTGATCCGCTTACGTTGCAGCCGTTAAAACCGGGCCAGACAGGTGAACTTGTATTTACCCATCTGACCAAAGAGGGTATGCCTTTGTTACGCTACCGGACGAAAGACCTTACCGCTCTGCGTTATGATACATGTAAATGCGGACGTACATTGGTGCGTATGGACCGTATCTTAGGCAGGAGTGACGATATGTTGATTATCCGTGGCGTGAATGTATTCCCGAGCCAGTTTGAATCGGTTATCCTTGAAATGGAAGAGTTCGAACCGCATTATCTTTTGACCGTCGACCGTATAAACAATACCGACCGGATGGAACTGAAAGTAGAAGTGCGCCCCGGTTTCTACTCAGATGAGATCAATAAGATGTTAGCTCTTAAAAAGAAACTTGTCACGCGTTTACAAAGCGTGTTGGGGCTTGGCGTAGATGTAAAATTGGTTGAACCGCGAAGCATAGAGCGTAGTACCGGAAAAGCTAAACGGGTAATAGACAACAGAAAACTTTAATAAAAACTCAAAACTCAAAACTTATGATAGCAAAACAGCTCTCCATCTTTTTGGAAAACAATACAGGCCGTTTGACCGAGGTTACTGAAGTGTTGGCGAAAGAAGGGATCAATTTATCCGCTCTTTGTATTGCCGAAAATGTAGATTTCGGCATTTTGCGCGGTATAGTTTCCGACCCTGATAAAGCCTATAACGTGCTGAAAGAAAATCACTTCGCGGTGAACATAACCGATGTGGTCGGTATAAATTGCCCCAATGTTCCGGGCGCGTTAGCTAAAGTCCTGAACTATTTGTCCGAAGCCGGAGTGTTTATTGAGTACATGTACTCATTTGCCAATAATCATTCGGCCAATGTGATTATCCGTCCGAGTAATTTGGAGAAATGTATCGAAGTCCTGACGGAAAAGAAAGTAGAATTGCTTGCCGCCAGCGATTTATACAAGTTGTGAAACAGGTTTTCACACAGAGTCGCTGAATTTACGGAGGAACACAGGATTTGAATATTCTATTTAATTCATAATTATTGTTATTTAAAGAAAAACCGGTAGTGGCAGCTTGCCGTATCCGATGCGAATATGTATCTTTGCGCAATTATTTTAAAGGTATGAAGAAATATCTTTTTGTTATTTTGTTGGCAGCGATGGTTTTGTCCTCGTGTGGAGAATATAATAAAGTACTGAAAAGTACGGATTACGAGTACAAATACGAAGCGGCTAAGAGCTATTTCGCTAAAGGCCAGTATATACGTTCCGCGACGTTGTTGAATGAGTTGATCACCATTCTTAAAGGTACGGATAAGGCTGAAGAGTCTCTTTACATGTTAGGTATGAACTATTATAATCAGAAGGATTATGCTACCGCCTCGCAAACCTTTATGACGTACTACAATACGTATCCCAGAGGTATATACACCGAGCTTTCCCGTTTCCATTCCGGTAAAGCGCTTTATCTGGACAGCCCGGAAGCCCGGTTGGATCAATCCGGGACCTATCTGGCTATTCGCGAACTCCAAATGTTTATAGAGTACTTTCCACAAAGTTTGAAGAAGTCCGAAGCCCAGGATATGATCTTTGCGTTACAGGACAAGTTGGTTCATAAAGAGCTTTACTCATCCAGGTTATATTATAATCTTGGGAATTATATGGGAAACAACTATTTGTCTTGTGTGATCACGGCGCAAAATGCGTTGAAAGATTATCCATATACGATGTATCGTGAAGAATTGTCCATCCTGATCCTTCGCGCTAAATATGAAATGGCTATAAATAGTGTGGAAGAAAAAAAGGATGAGCGTTATCGGGATACGATCGACGAATATTACGCCTTTAAGAATGAGTTTCCGGAAAGTAAATACATGAAGGAAGCCGAAAAGATATTTAAAGAGGCAAGTGAGAAAGTAACTACAGAAGAATAATTTGATATAAATTTATGGACTACAGGAAAACGAATGCTCCAAGCAACACGGTTACCCGTGACTTGGTAGAATTATGCGCGGACACGGGTGACATTTACGAAACAGTTTCTATCATTTCTAAACGCGCGAACCAGATCAGTATGGAAGTGAAAAATGATCTTTTTAAAAAACTTCAAGAATTTGCCTCTTACAACGATAACCTGGAAGAAACATTCGAAAACAGGGAACAGATCGAAATATCCCGTTATTACGAAAAACTTCCTAAGCCAACGTTAATCGCCGCTCAGGAATATGTAGAGGGGAAAATTTACCATAGAAATCCGGCTAAGGAGAAAGAAAAGCTACAGTAATATGATTCAGCGAATTCAAACACTTTATCTTTTATTAGTTGTGGGTCTGCTGATCGTTAGTATGTGTTTGCCTTTGGGGTATTTTACCGGCGCCGGAGCGGTGGCCCGCACATTTACTCCTCTGGGAATTCGTGCGGGTGATGTTTTTCAACCTTTCTGGGGGCTTTTCTGTATTTTACTGTTAAGCTCCATTATCGCGCTGGCTACGATCTTTTTATATAAGCGTAGAATGTTGCAGATCAGGATGACGATCTTCAATACCCTATTGCTGATCGGTTTTTACTTTGCGTTTATCGCTTTCTGTCTGATGTTGAAAGGAGATCCGGACGTTTCGTTTCGTATCCACTGGGCATTATGCTTACCGCTTGTGGGCGTCATTCTGAATTATCTGGCTATCCGCGCCATTGGTCGTGATGAAGTATTGATTAAAGCGGTCGATCGCTTGAGATAGCGGTAGGTTATCCTCTCTTTTTTATTCCTTTTTTGCGGAAATGGCCGTTTCCCTTGTGCTTGTTGTCTGAGGATTTGTATTTCGGCGCTTTTCCGAGTTCTTCGGGAAGAGAGATCTTATAAATGTCCTTTCCGAGGAATCGCTCTATACTTCTGAAACGGCTTTGTTCTTTTTCGTTGACGAACGTAATAGCGACGCCGTCGTTATTAGCGCGCGCTGTACGTCCGATACGGTGCACATAGTCTTCACTGTCATGCGGTACGTCATAATTTAAGACCAACCGGATGTCGTCAATATCAATACCTCTTGACACAATGTCCGTGGCCACCAGGATGTTGATCCTGCCCGCCTTGAATTCGCGCATGATATGTTCGCGTTGGGGTTGTTCCAGATCCGAATGCATCTCTCCGATGTTCAGTTTCATCATTTTCAGTGAACGGGCCACTTCTTTTACCTTTATCTTCGAGGATGCGAAAACGATGGCGCGCTCCGGAACCTCATTCGTAAACAGAGAATGTATAATTCCAAGCTTTTGATTCTCATAGCATATATAGGCGGCCTGAATGATCTTTTCCGCGGGTTTGGATGCGGCAAGCTTAATTTCTGCCGGATTCTTCAGAATGGTGTTTGCCATTTGTTGAATTTTCGCAGGCATAGTAGCTGAGAACATGACTACCTGGCAGGTTGCGGGTAAATGCTTGAATATCTGCATAATATCCTCATAAAATCCCATATCCAGCATACGGTCCGCTTCGTCAAGTACAAAGAAAGAGACCTTTGATAGATCCACGTATCCTAAACTAAGGTGTGCGATCAATCGTCCGGGAGTGGAGATAACGACATCGGCTCCCAATGTCAGCCCTTTTTTCTGTTGTTCGAACAGAGTGCCGTCGTTACCGCCATATACCGCCACGCTGGATGCCGGAACGAAATACGAGAAACCTTCCATCTGTTGGTCGATTTGCTGGGCCAACTCGCGGGTAGGAGACATCACGACGCAGTTAATAGCATCTTCCTGATAGTTGTCCGTACTGAGTTTATTTAATATAGGTAATAGGAACGCGGCCGTTTTTCCGGTTCCGGTTTGCGCCACTGCGATCAGATCACGTCCTTCTAATATGATGGGTATGGCTTGTTCCTGGATAGGCGTACATTCATCGAATCCCATGGCGTCGAGCGCTTCCAATACGCTGCCTTGTAGCTTTAGATCAGAAAATTTCATTTTATCGTTTAATTTGTGCGCAAAGATAGGTAACTAAATCGAGAATTGAAATCATACCGGAATTTTTCAATCCTCGACCTTTAAATATTGTTAAAGTTTTAGTTGGCCGGATTTAACAACAGTTTATTAAATTTATCATATTCTTAGAAATGCATTTTACTATAATAATATAGGGCGGATAATTAATATGTAAATAAATCATCCATAGCTAAAAAGATCGTGATACAGGTAAGTGGGTAAAAACAAAAAAAAATATTTGTGTATATGAAGTTAAGTTTCTACATTTGCCACACAAACGTCTGTCTTATGCAAGGGACAAACGTGTAAGATGCAACAACACTTAGTATAGTAGAGTCGAAGAGTAATGAGAAAATTGTTTTTACAATTTGTTTTATTGGTGTGTTTTATGCCAGGGCATGCTTTATTTGCTCAACAAAAGGAGAGTGGAGATAATAGTGCGTGTACGGCAAAGCATGTATGTCGTTTTGCTTATCCTTTAGGTAAATCCGATATTCATTTGGAGTTAGGGAATAATGCGGAGGTGTTATCCCTACTCAATTCTTTTATTCGTTCGGCGATCACTGATTCCCGGATGCGCATTTGTCGTATTCGCTTAGCTGGTTATTGTTCCATCGAAGGTTCTTATGCGGTCAACGAGCGTCTGGCTTATGACCGTGTTGACAGTTTCCGCGGTTACCTCCGCGCGACCTATCCTGAACTTTATCGCTATCCGGTGGATGTTGTTTGGGTGAGTGAAGACTGGGAAGGCCTTTCGCGTTTGGTTCGTGAATCCGAATTGGAGGAAAAAGAAGAAGCGCTCGATATTATGCGTTGTATCCGTTCTTTTGATACCCGTGAATTTTTACTTACCAAATTGAATGGAGGCCGTGCCTATTGGTATATGGAACGTTATTTCTTCGATCAGTTGCGTAGGGTTGAGATCGAGATTGAGTATGATATGACTCAGGCTCAGGCGCGGGCGCAAGCTCAGGTGCAGGTTCCCGGCGAAAAGGCTGATCCGTTGATCTATAATGTATTGGAAAATACAGA
>JAIRKY010000041.1 GCA_031259755.1 Mediterranea sp. (in: CFB group bacteria)
GCGCGCAGTATAGCTTATCGGATTGTTCCTTTCTCTATCCGAAAATCTTCTATCTCTGAGATATATTTCTGTATTGATTTCATGACGCATCTGTAATATTTTCGTGCGTTTGCCCTGAAATAATTCTGCTTTTTCGATATTTTTCTGCCGTTTTTTTTATCTTTGTACCTTGGCAATCGGGACAATGGAGTATGATTGTTATTTTCATTTTGCAAAAATACGACTTTTCTTCCTGATTGCCACTTTTTTATGACAGCATACTTTTTATATCACCACCTAAAATTTAAAAGAAAGGAAAATTATTATGGGATTATTTAGCAAATTTAAGAAGAAATCAAAAGCGGAAGAACCTAACTGGAGTGAATACTGGAATGAATTGTTCGGTCATGACCATGGAGCATCGTTCGGTTATGAACATGAAGCATTGTTACAGAAGTCCATTCAAACGGATTTGGAACTAAACAACACAATTGTCAGATGTAAAAAATGTGGTAGTATATTCATTTTTATCGATGGATGGCAACTGTTCCGATCTATGGCGAAAGAAAGCACCATTATGGATACTTCCCATCGTAGCACGATTATATGCGGCAACTGTTTTTCCATATTCAAGTGTCGTTGCGATTATGAACACAACAAAATGGTCCTGATCGACGATGTGACCCATGAAAAGAAAGAACTCCTGCAAGAGAAATATCTATGAGCCTCATTCGTAAAGCAAAAGGTCTCAAGGTACGGGAACAATCACAGCGTATTTTCCTATGCTTAGACGTCCGGAATATACAGGAAGCAGACCGCTTGATTGCCGACCGACTGCTTCCTGCTGTCCCCAATGCCGATTACATTGTCTCTTATCTGGAAATGCCAGGAGCAGATCCGGACAAGGATTTACTACGGAATGAATTAAAAAACACCAGCATAATGGTATTGTGGGTAACGGAAGAATTGCTGGATTCCAGAAGATCCTGCGGACATTGGCCTGCAGAATATCAACTCGCCCGGGAGTTGTCCGTTCCAATTATCCCAGTTGTGGAGGACGGAGCGCTTTTCCCGGAATTCTCCCGGCTCTCGGACGCGGTGCACGGCATCGGAATGACTGACAAGGAATACTTGTTAAAATACACCCATCAGCTTTCGTCTTTCCTATATACCGAGGACGAGATAAAACTGATCCGGGAAAAAGCATTCACTGCCGAAGTTTTTTTAAGCTACCGCAAGAGAAATATTCGCGAAGCTCGCGAATTTATGCGGAAGCTACATGATATCAAAGGTTTTGAAACCATTTCCGTCTGGTATGACCACTCCCTCACTGCCGGAAGGAATTTTAATGATGAGATCAAAGATTCGATAAAAAGAGGCGATGCATTCGTGTTGCTGGTTACCCCCGACCTTGCCACCGAGGGAAATTATGTGCAGACAACCGAATACCCCTTTGCACAGGAGAATGGCAAGACGATAATACCCGTCGAGGCCACACCTACCGATGTGGAACGTTTTGAAACCTTATATCCTGGCGCGGGACAACCAGTACCCGTAGACAATCTAACCTCCCTGCGCGACACGTTCATAGAAAAGCTGAAACTCAGCATTACTGACGAACCCATGAGCAATGAACGCACATATTTTCTTGGGCTGGCTTATTTATCGGGAAATGGCGTCGAGATTGACCGAAATCGGGCGATCTGGCTACTGGAGAACGTCGCGGAGGGAGATGACTTTGCCGCACTTCATGCCTGTTTTCCTTTATGCCACCACTATAGCGGGGGAATTACAGCATCAACCGACTATAAGAAAGCGTACTATTACCACATGAGGGTCGTTGTTTTATCCGAGCAATTTTTAGGTGATGAGCACCACGACACTGCCGAAGCGTACTACAACATGGCAAACCTGTGCTTAGATCGGGGGGATTTCGAACAAGCTTCCAAATGGGGCTTAAAAGCAACGAAAATATGCGAGAAGGCGTTTGGTGCAGAACACCCTAATACGGCGACAATGTATTCCTTCACTGGACGGGTGCTCATACACAAAGGTGATTATACACAGGCATTAACCTGGCTGGAGAAAGCACTGGAAATATACCAAAAAACGCTGGCAACGAACGATCCGAAAATCGCAACCACTTATGGGAACTTATCGACTGCATATATTTATCTGGGTAATTTTACAAAGGCATTGGATTATTCACACAAGACACTGGCTGTTTACGAAGACTTGTATGGAAAAAACGACAGCCGGACTGCGATCCTTTATCAAAATATTGGCGGAATCTATAATGAACTGAAAGATTATCCTACAGCGCTGGAATGGCTGAACAAAGCGTTAACCAGCCAGGAAAAGGCATTTATGTCGAACGAACACCGTGACATTGCCATCACCTATAACACCTTGGCAGTGGTTTACTCCAACCTTAAACAACACAACAAATCCCTGGAAGTGGTTAAGAAAGCCTTGTCGATAAATGTGAGAACTCTAGGGATGAGCCATCCTGACACTGTTAATACACAGGAAAGTATGGCAAATTTACTTGCTGCGATGCACCTGAGAAGAAATCTAAAAGCAATCAAATGGGTATTACTTGTTTTTTGTTTGATTGGGCTTATTGTGTATGTATTACTAAAATGAATTTTAGGGTGTGCCTGATACACTCATAACAATTAAAAAGGGGAGGTGATGTAAAAAGTATGCTACTTCATACAAAGCCGAAATTGATGTAAAAAAACGCGAGGTTAAAAGCTTTAAAATGGTTGAACAGTTTCTTTGAAAAACAGCAAGTTTTACGG
>JAIRKY010000076.1 GCA_031259755.1 Mediterranea sp. (in: CFB group bacteria)
CCAAATTCAAGGTTGTGCCGATAGTCGAAGTCAATAAAGGGCTTCATCGCAAAGCTGAGCGGGTGACTTTTGTTTGCTCCCGGTCGCCCAACCAATGCCACAAACAGGATAGCACTTTCCACCCATCCCTGTTTCATTTGTATGAGGTGAGTATTACCTATTCCCACAGCAATAGCAGTCAGGATGGACGCGGCGGTATAGTCAATCGGATAACTTTGGCATTCGTACACCTCATGTATAATGCGCTGAATTTTAGCAGGGAATATCCCGACCGGAAACTCGGCTCCGGCAAATGACAGATTCAAGTCCATAGCCTTACTGATAATCCCCTCCGGCGTTATTGATTTTTCTTCCATAACTGCGGAGGTTAAAGGTTAAAACCTGATTTCGGTTTGTGGCGGATGCCCTTTTGCATCGCAGTCAACATCCGGTCGTAGTTTTGTTCTGTTGTGCTTCTGCGCCCGTTTTCTATCCAAGCTAATAGTTCATCTTCGTAGAAGTAAAGCTGCTTTCCTTTCTTAAAAGAAGGGAGCATTCCTTTGCGTACGAGCGCATAAACGGTTGGTTTGGCTTTTTGAATGATGCGGCAGGCATCATCAATCCCTACCAATACATGCTTTTCTGATGGTGGTGGTTGGAGCACCGACACCAACTGTTTTAACTCGGCGACCTGTTCGGTCAGATAAGTTATCGCCTGCGGTAACTTATCAAAGGTGATTTCATCTTTGTACATAAACAATTATTTTAATGTTTGATGTGCAAAGGAAATGGGTGATTTGATGGTGGAATGGAGCACCGGAATATAACTGACAAATAATCAATCGAAGATGTGATTTGATGTAAAGCGCTTATTTTTAGAATGGTTATAAAAGTAAAAAGGCAACCACATTTATGATTGCCCTAAAAAAACCGCGATATTAAGATTATAGCTCTTCTTTATTTTTGATGATACAATTTCCCTCTGCTCTTAGTTTTCTTTGTAGCGTCGAAATCTCATATCCTTTCAACGTTTTGGCAAATACCTGTTTAATGAAAGTAGCTATTTCGATTCCTGATTTCTTAAACTGATTGCCTATATTCCAGCCGAAGTGCATCAAGTCTATTGGCCTTAGCTTTGAATCTATAATAATCGGCGGGGTTATCTTATAGCACTCCTTCTCGGTAGCATACTGAAAAGAACAGATATACTCGCAAAGCTTTTTCATTTCGTTTTCTTCCACATACGATGCTAACTCTTGTCCTGTGTAACGAAGTACATTATCTAGGAGGCGTACTTGTTCTTCCTGAGCTTTTTGTTGAGCAGCATGTTTGTATTCACTATATTGAGGTATAATAATCTCCTCTTTTGGAACGATAGTTTTCGCCGGCGTATCAGGTGCAATTTCTAATTCTTGTTCGCGTACAGGCGGTTGTTTCTTCCTAAATATACGTTCAACTACAGGTAAGAGGAATGCATCTACAATAGATTGAATACTCAAATAGATGGCACCAAGTAAGAGGCATGTAACAAGAAAAACCATAAACCCGGAAAACTCATCCATTTGTAATCCTTTCACCACAAACAAGCGAACCAGCGTGGCAATACACAGTATCGCCGCAAATAGAAAAGCATATATAATAATGTAATCAATTTTTTTAGCTGTCATATCAATCAATGGTTATTGTTTCTACGCAAATATATGCTAATAACCGGTTGATTTCTTCGTTATACAGTCAGGTGGCTGCATTTGGCACCGATATGGCAGCATTTGTCTACCCTAAAGATGAAAAAATAGAGTTTTTTAATAATTCACTTCATACTCTATTCTTATTTCAACGAAATCTTATTGGCCGACTCCCGTTTCTTTTCACTTACCAACTCTGCATAAATCTGGGTGGTTGAAACATTCCGGTGGGTCATCATCTTGGATACGGTATAAATGTCGGTTCCGGCGGCAATCTGTAGGGTGGCATACGAATGGCGAAAGCAATGAAAGCTAATGCGCTTTTTGATGCCAGCCTGTTGTAACCAGTTTTTCAGCGGATAATTGGTCATGCTACGTTGCAAACCTTTGAATACTTTTCCGGTGTCGGGTGTTCCGCATAGTTCGTATGCTTCTTCGCTAATGGGTAGCAATGCTTCGGTCTTTGTTTTTTATGTTCGAATGCGCAGGCAATGACCTTGGTCGGGGGCAATTTCGAAATCTTCCCACCGAAGGTTTAGAATATCACTGATACGCAGACCTGTCAGGCAGGAAAACAGGGAGGCAGCTTTGAGCACCTGAATATCACATGGTGTGGCGGACAACTGTTTAACCTCTTCTAAGGTGAGATATTCCTTCTTTACGTCATTGGTTTCAATCTTATCTAAAAAGTCATTGATGTTCTCACGAATCAGTTTGTCGCGGTAGGCGATCTTTAGTAATCCTCTGAAAGTAGAGTAGTACCCGGCTACCGAATTGATGGAAACCTTCAGATGGGTTCGCTTCAATTGGTGAGCATTCAGCAGATAGGAACGGAATTTTTTGCATAAATCAACATTCACTTCTCCAAAAGTACATTTTCCCTGTACGAAGTTGAAGAAATGGGCATAGACTATCAGCCACTTCTGGTCTTTGGTGCGTGCCATCTTTAAGAAGTAAGCAAGAAAATCCATTTTCATCTTGTGTTTATCGAGAAAGCCAAACTCTTCATTGATCAACGACTGCACCCGGATACAACGGATGGCTTCTGCTTTGTTCAACATATCGTTGTTGAACTCCCGCTCCATTTCGTTTTTGGGGTGAGCATAGATGTAGATGCCGAGGTATTCCCTACGGCTCATCTGCATCGTTTCGGGGTTACGCACTGCCGGATAGTAATCCAGATAAAGTGAAATCTGGTCGTTCTTAATCGCTCTTTGGCGAACGGTTACTTTGGTACATGTATGTGTCATACGTTTAATAATTAAATGATTATACTTGTTTTTTGATTGCAAAGGAAAATGGTGATTGCTTGGTGAAAACATTCACCATGAAATAACTTCGGGCGGTTTACTCGATTTTGGGAGCGCCTAACAATTTATTCAGTTCGGGTTTGGATATTTTGGTGTACTTGCCCACTTTAACTCTGGGAATATTGTGGTATTTAGCATAATGATATAGCTGGTCGCGGGTGAGGTTGAATTTCTTCATTGCTTCTGCCACGGTATAGTATTGTGGTTCTTCGGGTTGGGCTACGCCTTTGGCAATGTCGAAATGCTTCTTGGAGTAATAAACGATTTTACCCTCTTTCTTTTTAGGGATGGCATTTGTGGAAGCAAGGCCATAGATAGATGTCAATGTCATTCCAAATTTTTCCTGAATCTCTGTCACGGTGTACTATTCCGTTATTTCCGGGTCGGCTACTTTCTTGGCAAAATAGTTGTCGATATGCTTTTTGCTC
>JAIRKY010000080.1 GCA_031259755.1 Mediterranea sp. (in: CFB group bacteria)
CTTTGGCATCACCCAAAGCAATGTTTCCTACCAGATTAATCAATCCGCCCAAACCGGTTGGGTCTAAGTTTTGGCGGGCATATACTTTAGGCAAAACACCTTTTAACGAGCTGTTTTCTTTCTCGATGGCATCCATTGCCTCATCCACAAATTTTCCGATTTGGGGCTGTGTGGCTTTGCTTTGTAAAAACGGCCACCGCGCTTTCTGCGGTACAAAGAATACATTTTCGGCACGGTATTCGTCTTTGTCTTCCGGATCAGCGCCGGCAACTTCTTCCGCTTTCAAACGAGCATATAATTCCTCGAAAGCATCCGAAATGTATTTAAGGAAGATTAACCCCAGTACAACATGCTTATATTCTGCCGCATCAATATTTTTACGAAGTTTATCGGCAGCTTTCCAAAGCTGCTTTTCCAAGGGTTCTTCTGTGGCTGTTCCGTTCTTTTTTGCCATATCTATTTTTCTTCTTTATTATCTACAATTAAATCCTTCACACTCACCTGCAATATCTCTGCAATCTGGTTCAACACTTCTAAACTCGGCTGCTTCCGATTACATACATAAGCGTTTACCATACTGAAACTCTTCCCAAGTTTTTCAGCAAGCCATGTTTGCTTTATACCTTTTTCGTCAAGAACTTCTTTTATTCTATTTAGTTCCATTTGATCAGTCATATCATCCAAATATAGATATTGAGTTCGCAAATATAGTGAATAATATGCTATAAAAATGAATTCAAATAATTATTTTTTCTTTTTCATTGATTCCACCTCCCTTTCCAACCTTTCCGCTTCCTTCGCATTTAGTCTTGCCCGCTCTATCTTCTCGGCTTGTTCTTTAACCAAACGTTCGTAGGTTTCTACCCGTTTGCGGATGACAGCAATACTGTCTTTGTTTCGGTTGTAGGTGAAGAAGGTTTCCAGTTTGAGTAGGTTTTCAGGATTGGCTTCGCCTTGCATGTTGATATAACGATATTTTAGGTCATTATCTCTCAGTTGCCTGTTGCGCGTGGATTGCCAAACGTTCCCGACCACTGAAAAAATAATGACCAAACCCATTGCTAGCATGGTAATAGCAGTTTTGCTATTCTTAAAGTCTATACTGAAGGCATGTTCTCTCCTGATAACAAAGTTCTGAGGGACATTCAGAGGTTCAATCTTCCTGTTGATTTGGTTGATGAGATCGGTAATTTTTTCAAAATCTCCATCTAATTTTTCAAAAGATTTCCCTAATGCGCATCCGGCGAATTCTGCCATGATTTCCCGTAATTTCTCTATTTGCTCCGGTGTAAACTGCTTTTGAGCAGTAACCTTTTGCAACTCATTTATTAAAGTAGTTATTTCGGGGAAATTAACTGCTGATTCTGTTTGAACAGGACTGGTTTCTTTCTTGCTCAACTCTGTAATTTTCTGTTTCAGTTCTTCGAACAGTGCATATACTGCCGAAGCATCCATTTTTTCTGTTGCCATAATTTTATAGTTTTAAATGATTCATATTCTACGTCCTCTTTTCTTTTTCTTCTTAGCTTCTTGTTTCTTGGCTTCGATCTCGTTTTCATCATACCCGGATGAGGGCTGGATGTCGAACAATCCACCCAGACTGGATGCGACGGATTCTACCATAGATGATAAGCCAGACGAGCGATCTTGCCCGAAAGTCTGTGGCTGCTGGTGTAAATCTGTTTGCTGCTGCCTGTCATTCTGCTGCAACTGGAAACTGATTTTAGAATAGCTGCACGAGCGGTCAACCTTGGATCCATTGAATCCGTAACCGTTTTTCTCGAACCGAACACCTTGTATTTGTTCAGTGCTACCATTTTTGCGAAGGTCAACCGTAATACCGGACTTTTGTAGTTCCGTCTGTAATTGCTGCCAGTTCCGGCATTTCGGTATGGCCGATTGCAGAGCATGATAAATCTCATACTTGGTTTTATCCGGCTCTTTCAGGCGATGTTCCTTTACGTTCTCTTTACCTGAAGCAATGTAAAGACCGTATTTCTTCGTCAGTTCCATACATACCTTTGTGCTCCGTAGCTTTTCATTCTGATCGGAAATCCGTTTGCCATCGTTATCGATGCGGTTTATCACCATGTGAATGTGTGGATGGTCGGTATCGTGGTGCCGGGCAATGATGTACTGGGTGTTTTCATAACCCATCTTTTTCAGGTATTCCTGTGCTATACCTACCATAAATCCATCCGTCAACTTGGTTTTGTTTTGTGCGGAGAAATCCAGTGAGATGTGGGCGACCGGCCTTGCTATCTTCGGATTCATTTTGCTTTGGGTAACGAAACTCTGGATAATGGAATCCTTGTCTTTTGTTCGCACTCCTTCGGCATATAGCAACTGAGCGTTATGCTTATCCAGTACATAATTTACCACGCCACGGAATCCACGTCCTTGTACAATATTAGCAATCATCCTCAATCCGTTTTATGATGTTATCCAACCGTTCATTCATGGCGAGATAGTCGCCATGTGCTTCCATATATCCGGCGGCATTGGCTTTGTGGCCTATCTGATTTACATTATTGGCCATTCCGCAAAGCTGACGGATATAGCCCATCAGTTCCGAAGACAACCGTTGTTTTACTACGCTCGACTGGATGCATCGGCGGATGTATTCGCTGCGGGTAATACCTGCCAACTTGGCTTTTGCTTTGAGAGAGAAGTATTTTTCAGTAGCCATTTTCAAGGTTACTTTGTAGCCTTTCTTTTCGGCTGGCTCTTTGGTTGGCCTGCCGTTCTTATTTCTGTTTTTTATAACTTTCATACTTGATTCATTTTAATTTTGATGAGACCGGCGGGATTTCGTTTGCCTCGCAGAGCAAGTTATTGGTCAGACCAATACACAAACTTGCTCCCCCGAAATCTGTGATTTCTCGTTATAACTTAGGCCTCTTCCTTTTAATCTTAGGAATAGGCTGAGTTGGTTTTTCTATAAGTACCAAACCAAGCTCTTTGATCAGCAATTTGAGGGCTGGATTTTTGGCAATCATACTTTGCAGGATGGCTTGCGGCTGTTTTATCTCCAATAGAAAATCGGCTATGTCAAATCCATTCTTCCGTTGCTCCAGGGTGGCGTTCTTTTCCAGATAGTCGAAGAGTTTAACCGTTATTCCCATTCGCTCCATTACGGGAATTTTAGCCGACCAATCATCGGTGGCTCCCAAATCGGGAAACAGTACTATATTTCTACCTTTGAGTACGCTTAGATTTTCTTCCCGGAAGCAACCGTTTTTGCCTCCCGATGCGATCCACAAATATTGTGGCAGATAGGAGTTGGCAATAAGGGCGCTTTTCTCACTCTCGACAATAGCCACAGGTCTTGTGTTATCCGTAGGTAACAGGTGCTCACCAAAGAAACATTGCTTTAGATTGAATCCCTCTTTGTACATGATAGAATGCACCCAGGTAATGTGATTGTGAGGTTCTTTGATTCGTCTGCCGGTCGCCGGATCGTAGAGCATAATTTTGCCGGTACGCACTCTGCCCTTAGCATCTGTTTGCCAAAATACAGTCGAGCCTTTCCAATGATTAGCGGTACCCACCTGGTATTGTTTCATCAGTCGCAACGATTCGCTTTCTCCTAACTGAGAAGATAAAAACTGAAACAGTTTGTTTTCACTGTAATGGCTCATGGATCTTTTTACCAAGATTTCACCCATATAGCTTGTGGGTGGCGGTGGCGTATAACTTCTGGGCGCAACGGATGTCTGTTCCTGCAATCGTTCTTTCCTATCCGGATGCTGCTCAAAATAGTCTTTGGGCGTGAAGTGATAGCCGCATTTTTGTTCACGATCACACCGTCCCACGTATTCAGGGAAAGTGATCACGTTTTCCGTATCAATGTATCGGGAAAAACATCTGTTGTGGTCGCACTCCGGGCAGGTGTGCCGGAAAGCAACTCCTTTGTATGGTTCTAATATGAATCTGTGTGACATTTGATTTTTTATTGTGCACTTTCGACATTTTCGACATTTTGGTCTGTCAAAATGTGGATAGTGTGGAAAATGCGGTTATACTTTTCGATATTCTCCATGCCTGTCTTTCTGGAAAAGTGTTCCGATACTTTTGCTGAGGAACTCTTTGAAAGCTCGCTCTTTCATACCCTGTTCGGCGGCTATCTCTACTCCTTGTGCAGTAGTGAATAGTTCAGGAAGTTGAAAAAGTATGGATTGTTGTTGAGAGGTAAGGGCAGTTTCATTCATCAGGTTTTGAACCCTTGTAGCGGTCTGCTTGAAATAATCCGTCAGTTGAATAGCTCTTTGAACTGTTTCCGTATCTACCTGATTCTTTCCACATTCACCGCAAAGCCAACGGGCTATTTGGATCACCAAGCAAAAGCGGATAATGTAGATTTCCAGTTTGCAGTATATTCCCAGCAGGGTTTCGTTGCCTATACTATCACACAGTTCGGCGTGTTGGTGCTGCCATTGATAGAGCTGCTTCCGGGCTTCTTCGCTAAAGGTGACTATCGAAGGTTGTATCTCGTTGTTCTCATCAAGCGAATACTCCATGTTGATAAGCTTGTTCATCAACGTATGCCATTCCAGTTCTAAATTTCCGGATATATCCTTATCATTCCATCGGGCTTTCTGCTGGATGGGAGGCATGATAAACAAGATGCGATCAATGAATCCGTTGCTGGAACGGTCGCCTCTGGCTAAATCACTGAGAATATTTTTCTGAATGGTTCCAATTACCGGAATAAATGGCCGGGTAATAAAGACGGAGCTTTTAGCATGCTTCCGGTCGGAAATAACGGTCTTGGCACTGAATACCGACAACCAGAATTGTTCTTCCGAACCGTTATTATAGCGGTTGAAGTTCTTGAACCACGCCGAAAGTTCGTCAGACCAAAGGCATAAACCGCGTTTATTCTGTGCATGGATATAACTCAACCCTTCGGGCGTGATATCGGAAACCAGAAAACGTCTGCGGATAGGTTCTTGCGGAAACTCATCTACGCCTGCCTCCTGACGCTCTTTCTTGCTCATGGAGATATCCTGCTCGTACTTGGCGTATAGCTTTCCAAATTCAAGGTTGT
>JAIRKY010000043.1 GCA_031259755.1 Mediterranea sp. (in: CFB group bacteria)
TTTCCTTCGCCCTGACAACCACCAGGGCATTCTTACCCGAACCCAATACCGTATGAACCTTGAAAAGATCAGTGGCATCGACATCGGCCCAAACAATCTCCGTCTTAAACCCGTCGATATAATCGCCCTCACTGTCGTACGCACGCAAGGTGTTGGTAAAGGCGCCACTTTCGTACGTGTAAGCGCGAGAAACAGGGAACACCACCAGATCCCCGGGAGCAACTAAGTAAGCATTACTCAAACCGTCGGGAGCATCCGTATTAGGCTGATAAGTAACGAATTCTGTATTTGTGCCTTCACTCCACTCGTCAAGTATCTCCGTTAGCTCGGCCGATACCAATTGCTCTTTTTCGAAAACGACGGTGATCGTGTAAATCTTACCGGCCTCATACGCCAGAGCGGTAGGAGTCTCTACATCTGCCGTTCTGCCATCTTCAAACGCGATGGTCAACGTCAACGTCTCCGTTTCGTCTTTTGGGGTAGGCACAAACATCGCGTGACCGAAAGTCGCCGCGGCGTTGGTCAACAATACAGGAGTAGGAGCGCTACCCGCTTTGGTCCATAACGGCAAAGCGCCGTCGCCCACCCTACCAGTGGCTTCGATAGCGCCCGCGGCGTCGGTAAGGCTGCCAGAGTGGTTCGGCACGGGCAACGTCACCTTAGCGCCGGTCTTCTTACCGACAACCGTGATCGACGATGCCTTGCCATAAAAGCTAATGATCTCTGCCAGCACCTCGGAGTCGTCATCCTGAGCCTTCAACTGACCGTCGATCCTGGTCAGCAACTGGCGGAATGTCAACTCAGGGTTTCCCACGACTCCTTTATAACCTTCGGCGATATCGCTACACATCACATCCGTAGCGCCATCCAACTCAGTGTAGGTAACAGTCCGGTCCTCAGGGTCATACGTCCCTCCCCTCGGATACACGCCGGTAAACTTGGACTTCTGAGTCGCATCGTCGAGATAATACTGTATCGGGGCTAAAGTAATATCTCCACTGGTAAGAAGGTAACCGTCAATCTTCTCCTCCCACTCATCCGGGTATTCCCCATCCGGAGACGCCATATCCGCGCGGAAAATATCCACCTCCAATGTGGACGAGGGTAATGTACTCTCGACCACACCGGCACGGGTTACACCCGTGTCATTTATACGACTGGACAACTGAATGGTCAACCCATTCGCATCATCATCCGAAAGATACTCGGACTTCGAGCAACCCAACATGACCGCTAAGGCCAACAATAACAGAACATTCTGCTTCATCTCTACTTACATTTTAAATGATTATTAATTTGACTGATATCTGTTTTTCTTATTATTATGTATCCCAACGATGGGGATGATTATATTTAAACCCACTATACAAACGCATCGACAGAACAAAAGCTGCTCATTAAACGATCGTTTAATGAGCACAAAAATAAGCCTTTTATTTATGCTGTGCAAACTTTACGGCGATTATTCCCCAAAGTCTTCCGTATCTCCCTGCCGGTGGGCGTTCCCGGAGAGTCTTTCAGTCTGGAAAACGGCTTTTCCGGAGAAGCTCCGGACCGCCCCGAAAGGCTGCTCATTAAACGATCGTTTAATGAGCAGCCATATTTTCAGTTATTTTCTCTTACAACCAATCCCCACTTCATACCTGTAACAGACGCGTACGTGTGAGGATATGCATTGAAAAGGCAGAAACAGACAACGTACATGAGATCTGACAAAATATCTATCCGCAGAAAAGCCCGTGAAAGCAGGAATACCGGGCGGCTATACCGGTATTGTGCGTTTGCTCTGCTAAAAAAATAATTAAAATAACCCATTCTCATTACTTAATTAAGGGAGAATGTGTACTTTTGCCGGAATAACTTATGGGTCGATGACGTCGTCAAAAGCAAATACATTCATATCACTCTTATTGCTCGTCGTGTTCTTGCTGATCTCGGATGAGGTAGCGTCTCAACGCCGGAGAAAAGAAATTGAACCGCGTGATAGCCTATCCGTTAGTATGGTGAATGATTCTATCAGGCAAGACTCCCTGGCTCAGACTTCAGCGCTTGAAAAAAAGAAGAAACAACCCTTGAACGCCCCGGTGATATATGAGGCGAATGACTCTATCGTGTTTACCGGCGATGGATATGCCCATCTGTATGGAAGTGGAAAGGTAAACTATGAGAAGATCGAGCTGACTTCACAAATCATATCCATGAATATGGATAGCAGTACGGTATATGCCCGCGGAGTGGAAGATACTTTGGGCGTGATGACCGGTTCTCCGGTGTTTAAGGATGGAGATACACCTTATGAAACAAAGAACATCCGATACAATTTTAAGAGTAAGCGGGGGATCATCAGTAATGTGGTCACTCAACAGGGAGAAGGGTATGTTGTTGGTTATAATACAAAAAAAGGAGCCAATGATGAACTCTTTATGGTGAATGGCAGATATACAA
The DNA here is from genome assembly GCA_031259755.1 of Mediterranea sp. (in: CFB group bacteria). GTDB lineage: Bacteria > Bacteroidota > Bacteroidia > Bacteroidales > Bacteroidaceae > Bacteroides. Next base: position 2,446 of record JAIRKY010000043.1, read on the forward strand.
CCTGCGACCATCACGACCATCCTCACTTCTATTTGCAGTTGACCCGTGCGAAGGTGCGACCCAAGAAAAATGTAGTGACAGGCCCTGCATATTTGGTTGTAGAGGATGTACCGCTACCGCTCTTCGTTCCGTTTTTCTTTTTCCCTTTTTCCAGTAGCTATCAATCCGGTTTGATCATGCCGACTTATATGGATGACAACAATAAAGGATTCGGGCTTACCGGTGGAGGATATTACTTTGCCGTCAGTGATCAAATGGATGCTAAAGTGTTGGGAGAGATCTTCACTAAAGGCTCTTGGGCGTTGGGGGTAGAGACAAACTATAATAAGAGATATAAATACTCAGGGGCTTTACAAACCAATTATCAGGTAACGAAGACCGGTGATAAAAATATGCCGGACTATTTGGTGGCGAAGGATTTTAAAATTGCATGGAATCACCGGCAGGATGCAAAGGCAAGCCCGAACAGTACATTTTCGGCCAGCGTAAACTTTACCACCAGCAGTTACGAACGGCAAAACGTCAATAATTATTATAACCCGAGCCTGATGTCCCAGAATACCAAAACATCAAGCGTGAGTTATTCGCGTAACTTTCCGGATCAGAAGCTGACCATCTCTGCAACAACAAATATCGCACAGACCATGCGCGACTCTTCTATTGCCGTAACTTTACCGGACTTGAATATCTCGTTGAGTCGTGTATTCCCTTTTAAACGCAAGAGGGCGGTAGGAGAAGAACGTTGGTATGAGAAAATCTCTTTGAGCTATACGGGACGTTTAACGAATAGTATTAAGACAAAAGACGATGAACTGTTCGATAAGAACCTGGTAAAAGACTGGACAAACGGTATGAATCACACTATTCCTGTCAGCGCAACGTTTGCCTTATTCAACTATTTCAATCTGACTCCGAGCCTTAACTATACGGAACGTTGGTACACGCGTAAGGTCATGCAAGCGTATAATCCGGAAAGCAGAGCCATGACGCCATCCGATACGATCTATGGTTTTCACCGTGTATATAACTATAACGCGAGTTTAGGGATAAGCACCAAACTTTATGGTATGTATAAGCCTTTATTCGCCAAAAGCAAAGAGATACAGATCCGGCATGTCCTTTCGCCGCAGGTAAGTATAAGCGCGGCTCCGGACTTTGGTTCTCCGAGATATGGATATTATGAACCTTACAGTTATACAGATTCCAATGGCCAGGTACAGACCGGCTATTATTCCCCGTATTCTTATACCGGTGCGCCGTTCAGTCCTCCGGGAAGAGGCAAACAGGGAAATCTCAGTTTTGATCTATCGAATAATATTGAAGCGAAATATAAATCAGATAAAGACTCTACCGGTTACGCTAAAAAGTCAATTATTGACGAGCTGGGGGCAAGTATTTCTTATAATTTGGCGGCGGACTCCATGCAATGGAGCGACCTTTCGGTACGCATGCGTATAAAAATAACAAAGAACTATACCTTGAATTTCAACTCTTCTTTTGCTACGTACGCCTATAAGTTAGATAAGGACGGCAGGGTGAGCACGGGTAAACGTACCGAATGGTCGTATGGCCGCTTTGGCCGCTTCCAGGGATGGGGATCTTCGTTCAATTATAGCTTTAATAATGACACGTGGAAGAAGTGGTTTGGCCCTAAGGATCCAGAAGGCGGGAATGACTCGCCTGAAGGAACGCCATCACCGGACAAAGAAAAGGATTCGGAAATGAATACTGACGAAACATCTGAAAAGCGTGTAGAGAAGGCAAAAGCCGATGCTGACGGATATCAGGAGTTTAAGATGCCTTGGACATTTAATGTCAACTATTCGTTTAATATTAGTGAGGATAAGACGAAGCCGATTAAAGAGAAAACCATGCGTTACCCGTATAAATATACGCATAACCTGAATGCTTCGGGTAATGTGAAACTATCCAATAACTGGGCGGTGAACTTCAATTCCGGATATGATTTTGATGCAAAGGAAATCACACAGACCACATTCAGCATATCTCGCGACTTACACTGCTTTACGATGACTGCCAGCCTCTCCCCTTTCGGGCGTTGGAAATCATACAACTTTACGATTCGTGCTACTGCAAGTATCCTCCAAGATTTGAAGTGGGAACAAAGAAGCCAGATGAATAGCAATATTCAATGGTATTGATATTTACGATTTGACGATTTACGATTTGACGATTGAAGTTACTTTTGATATTTACGATCAAGATTGCCGGGTAATGGAAAGTAACTTCAATACAGAACGAAATCAGTCTCATGGAAGAGGGTCGGAGATTGCCGGGTAATGGAAAGTAACTTCAATCGTCAAATCGTAAATATTACCACGTGATCTCTTCTTTACCGTGTGCTCTGAGATATTCGTTAGTGCGACTAAAATGTTTATTGCCAAAGAATCCGTTGTGTGCGGATAGAGGTGATGGATGGGCGGAACTCAACACCAGATGTTTATTACGATCAATGAATGCTCCTTTCTTTTGCGCATACGATCCCCAAAGGATAAAAACAATATTCTCCCGGACATTAGCTAACTCACGTATCGCAGCATCCGTAAACGCTTCCCAGCCTTTATTCTGGTGCGATCCGGCTTGATGTGCCCGCACTGTAAGTGTCGCGTTTAACAATAAGACACCCTGCTCAGCCCAACGGGTAAGATTTCCGGTTGCGGGTGCGTCAGCGCCAATATCATTTTTGATCTCCTTAAAGATGTTTATAAGCGACGGCGGGAATCCTACCCCATCGTTTACCGAGAAGCATAAGCCGTGCGCCTGACCTGGCCCATGATAGGGGTCCTGGCCAATGATCACAACCTTGACTTTATCGAACGGGCATAGATTGAAAGCATTGAATATGAGTTTACCCGGAGGATAAATGGGTTGTTGCATGTATTCGTTACGCACGAATTCAGTGAGTTCACGGAAATAATCTTTCTCAAATTCCGGTTCCAAATGCGCTTTCCAGCTTTCTTCTATTTGTACGTTCATGATTATATTGTTTCTAAATCAATGGCATGTCAAGTCGCCGGCATTCATTTCTCATATCGTCCGGCCAGATACTGGCCTGAATCTCTCCGATATGAGCTTTGCGAAGGTAATGCATACAAAGTCTGGATTGTCCGATACCTCCTCCGATAGATAATGGTAACGTATCATCCATCAACCTTTTATGGAAATATAGCTCTAATCTTTTTTCTTCACCTTCTTCTTTTAGTTGTTTAAGCAACGCGTCTTTATTCACACGGATACCCATTGAAGAAAGCTCCACTGCGCGTTGAAGCACGTTATTCCACACGAGGATATCGCCATTCAGACCCGGTAATCCGTTCATTCCTTCACTCGTGTAGTCATCATAATCCGGAGCGCGCCCGTCATGTTTCTTGCCATTACTTAACTTGCAACCGATACCGACGATGAACACGGCTCCGTATTTTTTTGCGATCGCGTCTTCACGTCCTTTGGGTTCCATGTCCGGATAGAGTTGCAATAACTCTTCCGAGTGTATGAAGTGCGGCTTCTCTGGTAAGCAAGGCTTAATTTGCGGATACATTTCGTATACCATATATTCAGTGCGAACCATGGCGGCGTAAATGCAGTTGACGATTTCTTTCAGGAATTCTACATTCCGGTTTCCGGGAGTAATCACTCGTTCCCAATCCCATTGGTCTACATACAATGAATGCAGGTTACCCATTTCTTCATCGGGACGGATGGCGTTCATATCCGTATAGATACCATATCCCGATTCGATGTTGTAATCAGCCAAGGTCATTCTTTTCCACTTAGCCAATGAATGTACCACTTCTGCCTGTATGTCTCCCATATCTTTTATAGGGAAAGATACAGGGCGCTCGATTCCATTAAGGTCGTCATTGACCCCCATACCTTTTAATACAAAAAGGGGAGCTGTAACACGGCGCAGACGAAGCTCAGACGAGAAATTCATCTGGAAAAACTCCTTGATCTGCTTAATTCCAAGTTCCGTCTGCTTCAAATCAAGCATCGGTTTGTAATTCTGTGGCTTTATAAGGTAACTCATGAACTGATGATTAAAAGATTGTCGTTACTTCTTCTTTGCAAAACGCCCTTTTCTGGTTGTGCCATTATCCGCTTTTTCTCCATGCGACTCAATAATATCGAAGCAAGCTTCCAGTGTGAGATCTTGCGGAACTATCCCTTTAGGAATATTATAGTTGGACTTTTTGTAAGAGATGTACGGTCCGTAACGGCCATTCAAGATCTGGAGTCCCGGTTCTTCGGCGAACGTCTTGATGGTCTTTTCGGCTTCAATCTTACGTTTTGCTTGAATCAGTTCAATCGCCTCATCGTAGGTTACTTCCATTGGATCGTAAGTCTTTGGGAGCGATACATATTTGCTGTCATGAGAGATGTATGGCCCGAAACGCCCTACGCCAACAGTCATAACCTTACCTTCAAAGTCGCCTAACTGACGGGGCAGCTTGAATAGTTCCAGCGCTTTTTCAAGAGTTATTGTTTCCATCGAGTGACTCTTACGCAACGGCGTGAACTTCGGTTTCTCTTCGTCTTCAAAAGTGCCGATCTGTACGACAGGCCCGAAACGTCCTATCCTAACAGAGACCTGTTTCCCCGATGCCGGATCGGTCCCCAATACCTTTTCACCTATTTTATGATCGGACTTCACGGTCAGAGCGCCTTCAACCAAAGGATGGAAGTTCTTATAGAAGTCGTCCATCAGACGGGTCCATTCTTTCTCACCTTCTGCGATCTCGTCGAATTCCTTTTCGACAGAAGCGGTAAAGTTATAATCCAAGATATTAGGGAAGTATTCAGTCAGGAAATCATTCACCACCAAGCCGGTATCTGTCGGGGAAAGTTTGGCTTTTTCCGTTCCGGTCACTTCTTTTTTGATCGTATCGGTAATCTTGCCGCCTTTCAGCAGCAGGACATTATATTTGCGTTCTTCGCCGTCTCTATCACCTTTTTCAACGTATTTACGTTGCTGGATCGTAGAGATGGTCGGAGCGTAAGTAGACGGGCGGCCAATGCCCAGCTCTTCCAGCTTACGTACCAGACTTGCTTCGGTATATCTCGGTGGGCGTTGTGTGAAACGCTCTACCGCACTCACTTCCTGTTGTTCCAATGCCTGTCCTTTTTTCACAGGAGGCAGTAAGTTTCCTTCGTTTTCCTGTTCGGCATCGTCGTCGTACGATTCTTTATACACGCGAAGGAAACCATCGAATTTAACGACTTCTCCTGTTGCCGTGAACTTTTCATTCGTATTGTTCAAGCCAATGGTTATCGTTGTTTTCTCCAGTTGAGCGTCGGCCATCTGGGAAGCTATTGTACGTTTCCAGATCAGGTCGTACAGCTTCTTTCCCTGATTTGTGCTTTCAATTGTCTGAACGTCCATAACTGTCGGATGAATCGCTTCGTGCGCTTCCTGGGCGCCTTTACTCTTGGTGGCGTATTGACGGGATTTCACGTATTTTTCGCCCATCAGTTTCGTAATCGCCTCCTTACTGCCCTGAATGGCAAAATCGGACAGGTTGACAGAATCGGTACGCATGTAGGTGATTTTTCCTGACTCGTACAGTTTCTGGGCAACCACCATGGTTTGACCTACCGTATAGCCCAGCTTACGCGCTGCTTCCTGTTGCAAGGTAGAGGTGGTAAACGGGGCCGTAGCGCTCTTGGTCAGCGGACGGGTTACGATATCTTCGATTGTAAACGAAGCCGATTTACAGGACTCAAGGAAATCTTGGGCTTCCTTTTTGCTCTTGAAGCGGCATAACAGTTCCGCTTTCAGTTCCACCATTTTCCCTTCGCTGTTAAGCGTCATGAAAATGGCGGATACCCGATAAGAGGCTTCGCTGTTAAAGACTTGTATTTCTCTTTCGCGTTCGGCGATGAGGCGTACAGCTACCGACTGCACACGCCCTGCCGACAATGAGTGTTTTACTCTCTTCCACAACACAGGCGACAACTCAAAACCTACGATACGGTCGAGCACGCGGCGTGCTTGTTGCGCATTCACAAGATCGATATCTATATCGCGCGGGTTTTCTATCGCTTTCAGAATCGCCGGTTTGGTTATTTCATGAAAAACAATACGTTTAGTTTTCTCAGGAGACAATCCGAGTACTTCATACAGATGCCATGAGATGGCTTCACCTTCACGGTCTTCATCGGACGCGAGCCATATCATATCGGCTTTATCCGCCGCGCTCTTCAGTTCTTTGACTACTTTCTTCTTATCCGATGGTATCTCGTAGCTCGGCGCAAAGTGGTTGTCGATGTCAATACTGAAGTTCTTCTTTTTCAAGTCCCGGATATGACCGTAACTGGACAGGACTTTAAAATCTTTCCCCAGAAACTTCTCAATGGTTTTCGCTTTAGCCGGTGATTCTACAATTACAAGGTTTTTTTGCATAGCTGTTTTCTTTTTCCCTATAAAATTCGCCCGCAAAATTAGAAAAAAACATTCGGCTATACCTTATATTATAAGAAGTTTCTATTCTTTTCCCATGAAAACAGATGCTTTTTAACCATATTCGGTTTAAAAACTAAAGACGATACCACCCACATAATTGATTCCGGGAACAGGCGCCAAGGCATAATATCCGGATCTTTTATTCAACAAATTAGAAAAGCGCGCATAGATAAATACATGCTTAAATAAGCCGTAAGTAGCGCTCAGGTTCAGGTTACTTATATCGTCCACACCCTCCCAGGCGCCAACCTCACGTTTAATAAACTCATAACCCAGATTAATGCCTAATTCAGGAACCGGACGCACACCGGCTTGTACATCCAAACGTAGCTTCGGTTTATAGACCAATGCTAAAGGCTCGCCTGAACTCCAATCGTGATACTCTCCTTTAGCCATAAAGCTAAAAAGATCTTTATAGTCGTAGTTTATCTGAAGCCCCGTATATGAATTGTTCGTTTTTTCCTGTCCGAAACAAACGATCAGAGCGTCAGGCTTGCCGTCGACATTAACATTCTGTATCTTCTCGAACAAATCATCATCCATCTGTTGATAGCCGCCATAAATATTCAACCAGAAGCCTGCCGCCGGACTCATCTTAAAGCCTAAAAGCACATTCAGCCGCTCATAACTGTCAGCGTTCTGAGAAATGAACCCGCCGTATGGATTCAATTGTTCTGCACGCCGGTAATCATTCAGGATCCGTCCGCCCGTTGCACCGGCATAAAGCACATAACTTTCCGAGAAGATGTACTCGGCTTTTACATCAGGAGATACCTGCAACTTCTTACCATATCCGAATGCCAGATCGACATTCACGCCCAGATGTAACTTCCAAACGTCTTCTTCCGACAACGCGTAATAGGGCCTCAATAACAATGTGGCATAGTCTTCAAAGTCATCTTTATTATAGAACAGGTTGTTCATTTCGAAAGCGACGCCGATTTGTCGACCGTCGGCGATATCGCCGGTAAAATCGCCCTTTGTACGAACCCTTGTTTCATTAGATGGGCCGTCATGATCCGGAGCATAAACATTATATCCTCTTGAATAAAGATATAGCCCTGTTTCCAGATCAAAACGCATCGGAAGCGACCGGCCGGTTGACTTCACTCCAAAACGGATATCACCGGAAGTAAAACGCTGGCGATCCAAAGGCAGATCAGGCATAAAGTTGAAATTGCTTAAACCGAAGTTACCGCCCACATTAAAGTCAGCCGTACCGAACTGATGCACATAGTCGATTCCGGCTTTTGTACGATAGAAGCGGCTGTCCCATTCCTTGCCTGACGACGGATAATAAACCTTGCCGTCCCACCCTTGCATGCCCAACAAAACATTCAGCTTATCCTTCGCTGTCGGGTTGAACAGGTAATTGCCTTCCACATCGAGGTTCCCGATATTGCCATATCCCAAACGGAGATAACCTTGTTCTGCCGGGTCTTGTTTCTCCTCTCCGGTATACACATCCATCGCCGTACCCGGAAGTACGGCGGCTGGCGCTATATTTCTGTCATATTCCACTTCATTGGGTGTGGAGGTCAATTCCTTTATCTCAGGAAGCACATTCACTTTCTGCGCATCCGTAATATTGGGGTTATACTGCTGTTCTACCACCACGGTACGATTCATGGTCGTATCTTTAGCATGGCTCTGAGCCTGTAAAGAAACAGCCGGCCACGTTGCCAGTAACATCATCGCCCCACCCAGCAAGCCGGGTTTGTCCATCAATTTCAGTTCCATAATCGGTTAGTTATTTAGTTTCTGTAGTCTTGTTTCGATCATACCTTTAATATCATCGTCCGCGTGATAGTTCTGTTGAAGGCTCAACAAATACTGGCGGGCATCCAGCCGGCGCCCCATCGCCACATACGTATCGGAAAGCAAGACGAAGCCACGCGCCAGCCAATAAGCATGCGGAGTGCTCTGCTCCATGAAGTTCAGCAGTTCCTTTTCGGCCGCCGCATACTCTTTGGCTTCGTAGTATTGCCTCGCCACAAGATATTTCGCTTCCGCCCCATAAGAGTTGCGTGTATCTTTTGCCAGTGTTTTCAAATCACGCATGGCGGCTTCACTTGCATTTTGGTTCAGGTAGGCGCGGGCGCGGAAATAAGTCGCTTCCTGCGTCAGCTCCGGTGGCAATTTCGCTTCCGACAACATATCGGTAGCCGCCCGGATGGTTTCTATGTCGTTTCTCGACATATAAGCACTGCGCAGGATACCCGTTCCGGCAAGGATACGGCGATCGGCCGTCGACGCTTTCTCTTTCAACTGTTTGTAGGTTGCCAACGCGTTGACATACTGTTGCATGTTGAACTGCACTTCCCCGCGCATGATCAGCGCTTCTTCCGAGAACGGGTTATCCGGATATTCCAGCAATTCGCCCGAATACTTCAACACCAGGTCCGGTTGTCCCTGCTCTTTGGCTATCAGCGTCAGGTAATAGTAAACATTCAGCCCGAAAGCCCCGTCGGGAAAAGTCCGGAGATAGTTGGCAAAGCTGTTCTTCGCTTCTTCGATGCGCCCGTGCATGTATATCTTCTCGGCAGCCACGTACGTCAGCGAGTCTTGTTCGCTGACGTCAAAGCGGATATTCCCCGGCAGCGAAGATACCAACGTTGCATATTCATCCACCCGATTCGTGTCGATATAAATAGATCTCAGGTCGCGAAGCGCCAGGCGCGCCTCTTCACTCCCCGGATAGCTCTCTGCAATCTGCCTGTATGCCGCGATCGCCTGATCGTAGTTCCCCTCCTGATAATACAACAGGCCGATTTCGACCGCCGCTTTGCGGGCAACCGGGCTGTTCGGATATTTATCCAGCAGTTCACGGAAAGCAGCGATGGCCTGGCGGCTGTTTTCCATCAGTACATACGAGCGCCCTTTCTCGTAAAGGCCATTCACAACGTAGGGCGATGACGGATACTTACCCACCAGCCTGTTCAGCAGGGTGATCTTTCCGGCATAGTCTTTTTGTAACCCCGACACCAGAGCCAACTGGTAGAAAGAGTGATCTCCCGCCGGAGTATCCATCGCCCCCGCCTGTGAATAGGCATGTTTGGCATTGTCGAAGTCACGCTCGTTCAGGTAGCAGTCGCCAACGCGGTTCCAGGCATCGGCCAACGCGGTACGATTCGTTCCTTTATTCAGGCCGATATACTTTTCGAAGCGTTCGCGGGCCTGCGGATAACGCTTCTTATGGAAAGCGATATATCCCAGGTTGTAGTGCGCCAAAGCATACATTTCCGTGTTCTTCTGCGCCGTCAGCCGCAGATACTCGTTAAAGTCGCGGCTTGCGTTATTCATTTCATTCAGCCGGTACCAGGCTTCGCCGCGCCAATAACAGGCATCCGCCTTCGTCTGGGCGTCATACTGTCCGATGGCGATCGATTCGTCGAAACAGGCTACGGCTTTGTCGAATGTCGAATTCACAAAAGCCTGGGTTCCCAACCGGAACAGTATCTTCTGTTTCGCTTCCATGACCCGGGCCGCCGGGCGGGAAATGCGCTCGATGGATTTCAGCGCAGCGTCGTAGCTCCGGGTATTGAGGTAGACGTCGACCAGGTAGCTGCTTATCTTTTCGGCATACTCCGAATCCGGAAATTCATTCAGGAACTTCTCGAAAGCGGTGACCGACTCTCCGAAAGCGGAAAAAGAGGTTTCGTGTATGCTCAACGCATAGTTGTATGCCGCCTGTTCTTTCACCCTCATATCCGCATCCGATGCCGCCGCCTGTTCAAAAGCCATGCGCGCCTTGCTTCTCTCTGCGAGTTGCAGGTATGACAAGCCCAAATGCAGGCAGGCATTCTGCGTCAGCGCGTCGTCCACAGTGACCGCCTCGCCCAGCGCGGCGGCCGCTTTCGAATAGACAGCCGTTTCGTAGTAGGACAGCCCCAGCATATACAGCACATTCCGGCTTGGCGGGTCTGTGGCCGACCTGTAGCTCTCGAATGCGCCGACCGCCTTACCGAACTGCCGGTTGTTGTAGTGCACTTCACCAAGCACACGGTAAAGCTCTCCCACATTCGGGTCGCGGGGATATGCCGAAAGAAAGTCCTGCGCCACGACCCCGGCTTCATCATATTGTTTCTTCTTCAGATAACACTCCGCTATATAATAAGGAACCAGCATTTTATACTTGGCGTCGTTCCGCAGAGGCAGAAGCCCGCCCAGCGCTTCGTCATATCGTCCTTGCGTATAGCGGATGCAGGAGATGTAATACGCACAGTCTTTCGCATATTTCTTGCTGTTGGCTTTCAGCACTCCGAACCAGATGGCCGCCTGTTCCACGTTGCCGGTAGCCATACCGGAGATCGCCATGCGGTAAACAACATCGTCCCGTTCTTCATCGGGCAACAAATCCGGGTCGACTGAATTGAACATGGCCAGCGCCTGGTCGTAATCTTTTCCGAAGAAGCAGGCCGAAGCGATCAACGCGTTTACCCGGTTGGTATAAGGCGAGTCCGGAAAATCCTCCAGGTAGGTTTTCAGTATCTCGATGCGGCGTTGGTCTTGCAGCTCATAGGCCGAACAGGCCAGCATATACTCCGCTTCCTGCTTCAGTCCTGCCGGTGGTTTCTGCGTCAGAAACGTTCTTAACAAGGGCGCGGCGGCCGCGTAATGTTTTTGTGTAAATAACGCGCGCGCTTCGTCGTACAGGTCACTCAACGATGCGGCGCTTCTGTTCACCTGCGCCGGCGCTACAACAGGAAAGCAGCACAAACACACATAAAAACAGACAGATCCGAATATTCCCGTTCTCATAACGATTCGTGGTTTTTTGCAAAAGTACACATTTCCAAGCGATAAGCGCAACCTCACGATCAGTTTGTTTCAACAGAAATCACCGCTCTTCGCCGCACGGATCCCGTTCGTTCGCAAACGCATATTCCGCCATCCTGCGGGTTATCTCTTCCCGCTCCGTATTTTATCCCGCTCCGCCGGACTTTTTTCTATCCCCCGTATGCCGATTTATCTCTTCATGTCGATGAATAGACATCTTCATAGCTATGAAGAGATAAATAGGCATACGGGGAGATATATCTTTCCAATCATACCTGCATATCTTTCCGTATGTTTAGAGCCTGTTTAAATTTTATTCAATAATAATTTTATCGCTGCGATTTTGACCATTTCTTCTGCGGAATCAAAGGTTGTTTCATAGTTTCGGCATAACCTTCTATCATTCTCTTCACACTCCGGAAGAAAGGCAGGAATCCGCCGACAAGCTCCATTTCGGGAAGCAAGGCTATGAACAAGTCATTTTTCTTTTGCAACAGTAAATCAAGAGGATGCTTCCGGGCATCCAATTCTGCAAAAACATAACTGAAAAAGTCCTTATCGGTTTGCCCGATGAATTCATCAAAGACCGAACCGGGATAACCGATACCATATTCATCCAATGTAAGTCTCTTGGCTTTGGCATGTATAGGTTCCGAATCTATAATGACGCCATCCAGATCAAAGAATATTGTCTCAATCATAATTATGGCTTGATTTAATATTGTTTATCTATTTATCTGTTGAAAAAGGGATTCCCATTGTCGGAGACAAAAATACACCTGCTTGTATATACGGGAAATGATTTATATCAGAAAATACGATCCACCATCTGTTAGTCTGTACTTACCATTGCTTCTTTAATGCTTTCGAATGATCATCAATGAAAAATAGGGAAACTTCCTGTCTAACAACTTATCCGTACAAAAAGTATAATATTCTTTTTCTGTTCCTACATTCTCAAAATAGTGGTAATGATAAGCTGGATTTTGGCTGATAAACTTATGGATCTCGTCTACACACTGGGATAACTTCATGATAACAACAGTCACCTCCGACTCCAATAACCGGATCAGTTCTTCGGTTTTTGCATTTCCGGGAATAACCATCAATCGTTCTTCTTGTTGCACAATATGTAATCCGCCAACAGCCCCGCATGCTATAAAAGCCGGAATGCCGGGAATGCATGAAACCGGGACGCCGGCGCTATGCAGTTTATCGTATACATAACGGATGGAAGAATAAAATCCCGCGTCTCCCTCAGCGACCACAACTACGCGACACTCCGCTTGGTTGTACTTCGTAGCCACATCGCATATCCGGTCATAGACCTGCATGGCCAATGAACGATCTTTACTCATAGGAAGCGGAAATAAGCTGATCTTGTCATCCGGTACTGTCAGCTTACGTAAAACGTCCGCTGCGCGGGATGAAATCTCGCCATTCTTTGTTGTTGTAGCCGGACATAGAATCATATCCGCCTGCTGAAGAATCCGATATCCTTTCAAGGTGATAAGCTCAGCTTCGGCAGGACCGAGAGAGACGAATACGACCGGATTGTTTTCCACACTTATTTCAATTTAAGAAGGTTCTTCAATGATACTTCCGTAACGGTGATACTCGTAAGCGATACTCTGCTCTTTCACGTAATGCAGTAACTCTACACGCCCATTGGAAACCGGGGTTGCCGTAGCGATATACAAACCGAGTTTGGCTGCCTTATCGTAAACGGCATCCGACAAATCAGCCGTACAGGTGCGGATGCGTTCATACTTATCCATATCGGCAATAAATTCTTCTTCGGTTTGTAATACAAGCGTCTTTCCATAATCGGCTGTTTCCTTCTTCAGAATATCCAGATACGGATTAGTCTCCGTAGCGCTGATAACTACGTTATCCACAACCGCCGTCGCCCCAAAGAATGCCAACAGTACGTCAATCAACGAATCACTGTCTTGTACGCGGATAGCCAATGATTTCACAGGGAGGTAACGGAAGGTGTTCATCTCACCCACAATATGACTGACATCCCGTTCAACACTGAATTCTTTTTCCCAAGCTTTGGCAAAGCTCTGACGCGCCAGACGGAAAAGCTCATTCCGGTCTGCAAATTGAGGTTTTCTGGTATCGGTAAACTCCACAAAGCAGGAAACATAGTTCGGTCCACCGGCTTTGATCCCAGCGCCAAAAGCCGAACGTTTCATACCGCCAAACGGCTGCCGGCGCACGATAGCGCCTGTTATTCCACGATTTATATATAAGTTCCCGGCCTCCATTTTGTCTTTCCACAAGGCGATCTCAGTCTCATCCAGACTTTGCAGGCCGGCAGTCAGACCATATTCGGTAGAGTTGGCAAATTCCAGCCCCTCTTCCAAGCCATTGATACAAACCACGGATAGCAACGGAGCGAAAAGTTCTGTTTTAAACGTATAGTTACCCGGCTTGACTCCCCATTTGACACAAGGTTTCAGTATATATTTCTTCTCGTCGGCAAACACAGGAGGCACTAACCACGATTCGCCTTCTTCCAAATGACCGATCGCATGCAGCAACTTATCATTATCGTTGGTTATCATCGGGCCAACCACGTTATCCGTATCCCAAACGCTACCTGTATGCAGGCTGGCCACCGCATCTCTCAGTTTGGATTTAAACGTTTCATCGTGATAAGCTTTCTTATCGAGCAACAACAAAGAACAGGCGGAGCATTTCTGTCCGGCATTGCTAAAGGCGGACGAGACAATATTCAAGATAGCATGATCCTGATCGGCAGCTGCGGTTACGATAATCGCGTTCTTTCCACCAGTCTCAGCAGAAAGCGGAGTCTGCGGACTGTTTTCCAACAGTTTGAATGCTGTATCCGTACCACCGGTTAGGATGACATGTTTCACCGATGGATGCGCCGACAAGTAATTCAGGGAACTTCTCTCAGCCGGGCAAATCACCTGTAGCGCATCTTTTGGCACTCCCGCGTCCCAAAAACATTTGGCAAATTCCCAAGCTACCGGGAAAGCTACAGTAGCTGGTTTAAGGATAACCGTGTTACCACCCGCCAATGCCGCAGCCACACCTCCAACAGGAATAGCAAACGGGAAGTTCCAAGGTGGAATAACGAGAATAATTCCCTTGGGCTGATAAGATATATCGTTCAGTTTTTCAAAAGCCTGCATGGAGATCGGATAGAAACGGCAGAAGTCCATACCTTCGGACACCTCTACATCTCCTTCCATGAAGGTCTTTCCTGTAATGGCAGACATACAGGCAACCAAGTCACCTCGTTTCTTTCCTAACTGTTCGGCCGTAGCATACAATATTTTGTTACGCTCAGCAAGCGGGGTCTTGCGCCAACCCGAAACATCCTTTTCTGCAATGGCAATGATCTCCTCGATTTGTTCCTGCGTAGACATATTTACTTCGCAAAAGCAAACTTCATCGTTGCGGCTACGATCGTAATATCTTTTCTTTTTGTCGGTCAGCACCTCTTTATCACCCACTTGTACGGGAATAATATAATCTTCGGCACGCATATTCCGCCATTTCTTTAGTGCAGCCAATGCCCATTCTCTATTCTGTTTCAAGTCAAGATCCGTATCCGGTTCATTCCTGAATGTATGGATGTCGGTGCGTGGAGCAACTTGTTCGTTCCTATTCTGCGTACGGAAGATGGCGGATTTCACACTGTCTTTTCTGGCATACGCCGCAAGGAACTGTTCTTGCAGAAAGTTCCACTCATCGCTATGCAGTTTCAGATTAAACGAATAGGTCAGGAAATTATCTTTTCCCGTATTCTCATCCAACCGGCGCACAAGATAGGACACTGCATTCAGAAAATGCTCCTTGCGTACCACCGGCGTATAAAGAATGATTTGTTTGTTCAGGCCACGCATCACGCGAGGCAAGTGGTTCGCCATACCCTCCAGCATCTCGAAGGTCACATCGTCCTGCACGCCATTCGCCTGGCTCAACAGATAGGCATACCCAATGGTAAAGAAGTTATGCGAAGCCACACCCAAGCGGACAGCTTTCATGTTTTCGGGCTGTAAAGCGATATCCAGTATGTGCATATAGTTTGCATCCACATCGACCTTGGATGGCAATACCGGATTAGGCCACCCTTTAAGGGAAGAAACGATCGTCTCCATTTGCAGGTTAGCCCCTTTTACCAAGCGGACTTTGATCGGTGCGTCTCCGGCAGCGATCCTCTCCTTGGCAAACTTCAACAGCCGCTCGTAGAAGAAAATGGCATCGGGCAAATAGGCCTGTACCACAATACCGGCAGTATAATCCTTAAACTGAGGCATGCTCAATACGGTAATGAACACATCAAGCGTCAGCTCGGTGTCCTTATATTCCTCCATATCCAAATTGACGAACTTAGCGTTCTTCGTCCCGTCTTTTTCAATATATGGATAGTCAATCGCCGCTTGGAAAATAGCAGCTATACGTTTACAAAGTCCCTCTTTACTCTTATCGTAACTCAACGGATGGAGCTGGGCATAAATACCGGATATCTTGACGGAGATATAATTTATATCAGGTTCTTTCAACGCCTCGAGATAATGCTGATAGCGATGATTCGCCTCTTCATCACCGAGTACAACTTCACCCAAGAGGTTCACGTTCTGCCCGATGTTATCATTCCAACGATCGTCCAAATGTTTGGTTAGTGCAGGACGCTCCTCTTTTATAATAATCTTACTGGTTTCTTTGCGTAACACACTCTTAAAGACGGGAACAGCAATGAAATCAAACAAATAACCAAAATCACGAAACACATATCCCAGATACTCGTAAGTCTTTCCGAAGAAATCAGGAACACCGTATTCAGTAAAGATCTTCTTCATCCGGCGAGATAACTTCCGGGTATCGCGTATCTGCGATGATTCGTCCAACAATTTAGTAAGAATAACCTTGTTCTTGGGGTTAGTAACTAAAGAAGCAAACATGCGTTGCTCTTTCATTTCAATAGGCGAGAGGGCTTTCTCAGCTTTAGTGAGAAAATCTTTAGCCCAAAGGAGAACTTCATCAGAATCTATGTTTCTCATACAAGTATCATTAAACGGCGAAAGATAATTGTTATCATTGTGAAAAACAACAGAATGTTCTCGAATTAGTATTTTTTAATGGAAGAGAAAGCCTAAACGAGTATTTCTTCATCTGCATAGATTGGCTATGGCATTACAACCAATAAAGAAGCCCCGTTTCTATCCTTCTCACCTTGGGTGATCACGATAACGGGGCTTCAACTAAAACGGCAACGACCTACTCTCCCACTCTTACGCAGTACCATCGGCGC
>JAIRKY010000045.1 GCA_031259755.1 Mediterranea sp. (in: CFB group bacteria)
CACGCTACTTTAGTAAATGCTTTAAGCAAAAGTTCAATATGACACCTACGGAATACCGGGACAAGATATTCGGAAAGTAGCGGGCATTTGCTGTTTGGGCTACTTAATAAAGCATCCCAAACAGCCATATTGGAATTTCGTTTCTAAATCCTATCTCTATATCGTCAAGCGCCAGATAAGCATCAGGTAAGTTATTGATTTGCTTTTGCCCTTTGCTTTTTCCTCCTATCTCAAAATAATATTTTTGTGATACGTTGAAATCTGTTTCTGCTACGTAGATTACTGTATTTCGTACACGTACCTGATTGAAGAAGAATGTTTCCCGGACATTTCCAATTTGCACTTTTTCGGGATATTTCCCATATTCTTTCTTTATATGTTGAAAGAGTAAAGTGGTTTTTCCGCATCCGCGGGCGCCGGTAATGGCAATCAACCGGCTATTCCATTTGATCTCATGGAGCAAATAACGTTCAAAATAATCGCTGGTGCGTTCCAAATGTTTATAGAATGTAGTAAAGAGCTGTTTCATGGTACATACATTTATGATGCAAAGATAGAAATGTATTCTGTAAAGTGCAAAACTTGCCCGATTTTGTATTCTGCAGAATACAAGATTAAAAGAGCTGACTGAGGATAAACTTTCAGAGATCTACTCCCTTCATGAACCGGAAGTATGTATCCATTCTCATCAGTTTTTCACCAATTAAAGAAACACTTTTGAGATAATTCACTATATTTGGCATAACCCTTTGTTTGTTAGCCATATATGATTATTAACCAAGACTCCTTTTATTTAGAAAGACTGAGGAACGATTCTCATCAGGCATTTGGTTGGCTGTATGACACATACTCGGATATTCTATATGGATTTGTATTAGTACATACGAAATCAACATTTATTGCCGAGGAGGTTGTACAGGATACCTTCATGAAAATATGGGCGAAGCGGCATAGTCTGCGTACGGAAGGTTCTTTTAAATCCCTGCTTTTTACGATGGCCAAGAACCAGATCATAGATGTTTTCCGCCAACAGTTGAACAGAGCCGAATTTACGGACTTTATTGAATATTGCGAGGAACAACAATCCTATAATCCGGTTGAAGCCGATATTTATTTTGAAGATTTCTATGAAAAACTGAATCAGACAAAAAAGATACTGCCCGAAAAACAACGAATCGTATTCGAACTCAGTCGCGAAAAGGGATTGGATACAAAAGTGATTGCGAAAAAACTGGGTTTATCCGAACAAACCATTAAGAATCAGTTAACCAACGCATTAAAGACACTACGCGAAAGATTAAAGGACTATAATTATATGTTCTTTTAACGTCCCGCCCAATTCTGTTCTATGCTTTACAACACATAAAATGGAATAGTACCGATTCCGCGCAAGTTCGTGTTACTTAATATTACATATAAAATATTTACGTATGAAAGTTCGCCTTCTATTGTTATATACCAACTATTTGCTGGGGAAATACTCAAAAGAAGAATTCCTGGAGATGAAGGAGATCATCTCATACACTTCGGATAAGGATCTGGAATATCTTATGCACGAAGCATGGTTGAAAGAAACGATGCTCCCTTCGATGTCCGAATCCATCAGGAGAAGGATCAAAGCCAGCCTTCTTCTTTATACAACTGCCCAAAGCGAAGGAAGTAAGCAAATCCAAAAATGGTGGACGGCTGTAGCGGTAGCGATTGTTTTTATACTTGCGGGCAGTTCGTTGCTCTATTTCAATAACAAAGAAATGGTTCATCAAAGCCCGTTCATCGTGAAGATTGACAAACGACAGAAAGCTTCTATTATACTGCCTGACAAGTCCAACGTTTACCTTAATGCGGAAACAGCGTTGGAATATGATCTGAATAACAAAAAACAACGGAAAGTCTATTTAAGCGGAGAAGCCTATTTTGAGGTGGAAAAAGACAAAGACCGTCCGTTCATTGTTGATCTGGGCGAACTTCAGATCGAAGTACTTGGAACTTCTTTTAACGTACAAACATATAAGAATGACGATATTATCGAAGCGTCACTTATCGCAGGCAGCATTAAGCTTACCGGCAAACAATTCACCGAGAGTTATTATCTGAAACCGATGGAGCAAGTCATCTATTCTAAAAAAGATGCAACGCTACGGATTATTCCATTTGACAGTCATCAAGAGCTGGGATGGATGGACGACCGGTTAGTTTTCAGTTCCGAACCTTTGTATAAAATCATACATCGTATAGAGCGGTGGTATGGCGTTCATATTGATTTGCAATGCCCCGAAATAAGTGACGATTTAATGTCGGGAACCTTCCATGATGAGGAACTGGCAGATGTGCTCGAAGCCATTAAAATTCAATACAAAGTGAATTACACCATAAAAGGGAGAGAAGTAATCATTAGTAAAAACCAATAATTCCGATAAGACATGAAAGACATCTGAAAGAAAAAATGATAAACCAAAGGGAGGCCAGTCCCTTTGGCTTATGTAACAGTCAATTCTCGAAAACAAAACTAAAAACATTTCACAAGTATCAACTATTAAATCTTTTGTAGATTATGAGTACAAATTTAGGAAATAGAATTTGTTTCGCATTAGATTTTGGAAGAAATCCAATCAAACGATTCTTAATAATTGTTATCGCCTTGTTCGTATCTATTGGAGCTTTTGCTCAGTCCATTGATCAAAAGATATCAATTAAGGTACAACAAGTTAGTCTTAAAGACTTTTTTAAAGAAGTTGAAAAGCAGTCTTCATTTACCTTTGTATATCGCGACATCATCCTGAATGAGAACCGGGATATATCTGTTGATGCCACAAATAAGTCGCTGAATGAAATCCTGGCGCAAGTTCTTTCTCCTAAAAGTCTTGATTTCCGGATAAGCAACAAGACGGTAGTTATCATTCAGAAAGAGGAAAAAGAGAGAACCGTTCTATCTACCCAGACAAGAACTGTTACCGGTGTTATTAAAGATAGTTACGGGGAAGCGCTTATCGGCGCTACCGTACAAGTAAAAGGGAATGTCAATGGAACCATCACTGACCTGGATGGAAATTTCACATTATCCGGCGTTCCCGACGGAGCTACTCTTCAAGTATCTTATATCGGTTATAATACATTGGAAGTGAAGGCGATAGGCAATAAACCTTTGGCGATTGTTTTGAAAGAAGAAGTACAGGCGCTTAGTGAGATCATAGTCGTAGGTTATGGCGTTCAAAAGAAATCGGACATTACAGGGGCCGTATCCTCTCTTTCTATGGAAGTATTGGAAGAAAGACCCCAGACCAATATTATTCAGGCATTACAAGGTTCCATTGCCGGATTAAATGTTTCCATTACAGGTTCCAACGCGGAAGGTTCGTCCTCCACCACCACCATTCGTGGAAGTAATTCTATTACGGCATCTAATAAACCGCTGATTATCCTCGATGGAATACCCTTCGATGGCCCATGGTCAGAGATCAATACTTCTGACATACAGTCCATTGAAGTGCTTAAAGATGCTTCTTCGGCCGCCATTTATGGCGCCCGCGGAGCAAATGGAGTCATTCTGATCACATCCAAAAAGGGAGACGCCAGCAAACTGAATATATCCTACAATTCGTTCTTTACTTTCAGCCAGCCGATAAATATTCCACGGATGATGAATGGAGAGGAATATTGGAGATATAAACTCGAAGCCTTGAAGGAGGTGAATACCACTCCCATCACACCCGAAAACCCCGAACCATGGTTGGCCAACATGACCGATACGGAAATAAGAATGCATGAAGAAGGACGCTATACCGACTGGGTAGACGCCATTACCCGCAACGCTTTTTCTCAGCAGCACAACCTTTCTTTCCGTGGCGGCGCAGTTAAAACCAAATATTATATCTCTCTGAATTATATCAATTCCGAAGGGGTGGCTTTAAACAACGAGTTCGAACGCTATAACTTCAGAATAAACCTTGATCAGGAATTCTTCTCCTGGCTCAAATTCTCTACCAGCACACAGCTTGGACGGTATAACCGGAGTGGTAACAGTCCCGACTTTGGCCGTGCATTCCTTATGATCCCATTGGCAGAACCATACAATGAGGACGGAAACGTAAGACTCAAAGCGTGGGAACATTCCAGTGAAGCTTTTAATCGTAATCCATTGAGTAATATCAACGAAAGAAATCAGGACATACGTTATAAAGTGATCACCAATAATGCGATCGATATATCCGTTCCATGGGTGAAAGGACTTAGCTATAAGTTGAACACCGGTTTCACCCTCGAAACCAGTTCATATAAAAACTATAAAGGAAGGGATACTTATCAGGGAGAAGC
Source organism: Mediterranea sp. (in: CFB group bacteria) (assembly GCA_031259755.1). Taxonomy (GTDB): domain Bacteria; phylum Bacteroidota; class Bacteroidia; order Bacteroidales; family Bacteroidaceae; genus Bacteroides. The sequence goes on from JAIRKY010000045.1 coordinate 4,312, forward strand.
CTCCAACGGGGAACTGAACACCGATGATTGGAACTCTACCGATTGGATCGTAGAGAATATCATCACATATATAAGAGAATTTGGCAAACACAACATTTTCTTCACCGGTCTTTATTCTTCCCAGAGTAAAGTGCGTGAGCAAACCGGAATGACCGGGATAGACTTTCCAAACGATGTGATGTATTACTACCAGCCATCCAAGGCAGGAACCCTTTCCGGTTCGGCCAGCTACTGGATGCAAAATCACATCTCACAGATGGCTCGTTTAAACTATTCTTACGACAGCAGGTACCTGCTCACTCTGACAACCCGTCGCGACGGATATTCCGCGTTTGGAGAAAACAGCAAATTCGGTATTTTCCCTTCAATGGCATTGGGTTGGAACATTACGAATGAAAAGTTCTTTGCCGGTTCCAAGATAAATGATGTGGTCAGCAATCTTAAACTTCGTCTGTCATACGGCAAGAACGGGAATGAAGCCGTAAGCGGCGCTTATGTGACGTTGCCCAACCTGAATACCTTTAATTACCTGACAGAAGACCATAAACCGATGTACGGTTTCTATCCCGTAAAACTGGCGTCGCCTAACCTGGGATGGGAAACAACCACGTCGTTCAACGCCGGTCTTGATTTCGGATTGTGGGGAGGAAGAATACAGGGCACTTTCGATATCTACTGGTCTAACACCAAAGATTTGCTTTTAGAAAGAACCATACCTACCATTAACGGAACCAATGTTTTATTGGATAACGTGGGAGAAACATCCAACAACGGATATGAAATACAGATCACTTCGACGAATATCAATAACAAGAACTTCAAGTGGAATACGACGTTGAACTGGGTACATTACAACTCCAAAATAAAGAACGTGGGTTTATATGATGAAAACGGAAACCCGACAGACGATATCGCTTCGGGTTGGTTCATCGGTCATCCGGTAAGTTCCAACTATGACTATGCATTCGATGGTATATGGCAGATCACGGACCCTAATAATCCGAAAGGAGCGCAGGATCCTAATTATCCGAACTCCATACCGGGGTACATGAAATATAAAGATATCGACGGTAAGGTAGGTATCACAACTGCCGATAAGATGATCATCGGTAAGAGTATTCCTGATTTTATGTTAGGAATGATGAACGCTTTGAGCTATAAGAACATTTCATTGAGTTTTTTCGTCAACTCACAGTTCGGGCGTACGGCCAAGAACAACCTCAGAGATGTGAATGGCAACTCCTATGCGCAGAATAAGATGATGATTGAATTCTGGACGCCGGAGAATCCCATCAACACTTACCCGAAGAATCAACTCAACAACGGAGTTAACCCCGAAGGCGCAGGTTTTTATGAAAAGACAGATTTCATCCGGCTTCAGGATGTCACGCTATCTTATAAGTTCCCGAAACGTTGGATGGACAAAGCCGGAATCAACAGGCTGGAACTGTATACCAATCTTAAGAATTTTTACACATGGACCAAGTGGACAGGCCTTGACCCGGAATTTATCGGGAGTCAACGCGCCGCGCCTCAATTGAGATCAATCGTTCTGGGAGTAAAATTTGATTTCTAACTTATATTAAAACGCTACGAATATGAAAAAGTCAATATATATACTATTCTTGTGTTCACTTATTTGTATCTGGGGATGTGACGAAGATGCGTTCCTGAAAGAAGAACCCCGCGATGCTATATATGCGGAGAATCTATTGGTTGATTATACCGGATTTCAGTCTATGGTCACCGCTCTCCATGGGTTGATGAGAAACGAATACAGGCGCGCCGATGCGAATAATGTGGGAAGTATTCCCGTAGTGCAGCACGCCGTATTTGCGGCAGGCGCGGACAATGCCTGGGCCAACAATGCCAGCCAGGAACTTAAATTCCTGTACAAACCCAGCGAAATAAGGAAAACAGATTTAGCGGCGTTCGAAGGCACATTCCTGTGGCTTTACAAAATAATCAATACCGCCAATATGATCATATCACGCGCCGAGTATACCGGCGTGAATTGGGAAGGTACGACAGAAACCGAAAACCAAACCAATAAAGACGATGTAGTGGCGCGGGCGCGTTTCTTCCGCGCTTGGGCATACCGCCATCTGACTTATGCCTATGGCGCGATACCCCTGTCAACCGAAGAGATCAGCGGGCTGAATTACCGGACAGACTGGGAACGTAACCCGGTATCGGACATACGCGAAGTAATGGAAGACGACTTAACGTTTGCAATGGATAAGCTCCCGTTGCGTGAAAGCAACAACAATGTGATATCCGGAGCCATGGCCAGACATTATCTGGGAGAACTTTATCTGGCAACAGACAAAGTGGATGATGCGATTAACGTGCTGAGACCCTTGGTGGAGGGAAACGATTATACATTGATGACCTCCTCGTTCGGAAAGACACCGGCGACACCTGCTTGTCCGTTTATTGATGTATTCACCACGCCGGCTTTCAAAGACGGTAATAAGGAAGTGCTTTTCTATTTCCTCAATGCCGAGCCTACCGTCAGCGCTTACGGCGCCCCTTCGGACGTGTATATCAAAAGTTCATGGAAGAATTATTACGTGAACGATGCCGTCATAAAGAAAAGTAACCTTAGTGCTCCTGAACTTACCAGCGGTACGTTGACATATCCGCAAGTCTTTTGGCTGAATAATGGAGGCAAAGGAGCCGGCCGTGTGGCTGTATCTTTAGGCGCTATCCGTCTTTATAACTATAAGAATATGGGAAAACAGGATATGCGTATAAATGAACCTGCTTTCGTATGGAAGATATATGAGAAAAACGCATCGGGAAATATCGTAGAGTTCCTCAACAATGGGGTTACGCCTATTGATACGACACTGACATCGGTTATGCTGGACGATAACAGAACCACCATCCAGAACTATAAATGGCCATCGACCCGCAAATGGGATTATGTACAGCAAGTACCCACTTCCGGCGAAGTTGACCAGACATACGCTGATGTAGTATACCTCAGGCTATCGGACACATATCTGCTTTATGCCGAAGCGCAGTACAAGAAAAACAACCCGGACGAATCCATTAAATGGATTAACAAGGTACGCGACCGCGCCAATGCCGTAGCCATTACAACAGCCGATCTCAGCGTCGGTGGACTTGATTTGATCCTCGATGAAAGGAGCCGCGAATTGCTTGCCGAGGAAGAGCGTCGCCATACGCTGATCCGCGTAAGTCAGGAAAAGGGAGGTGACGAACGTGCTGTGGACAATTACTTCAAACGCCGTTCCAGACAACATAACGAAGTAGCCGGAAGAGATGCCAGGGGAATGAATACGTATGACGTGCCTGTACTCTTCCCATTGCCTCAGGTGTTTATCGACTCCAATACGGGGCGGGCATTGGAAAACAATCCGGGCTATTGATTTCATAAATTAACGTGAATTACGTAGGAAAGTATGATGTCAACCATAGCATTTATATTGTCCATACTCGTTATTGTATTGACAGCCAACTTCCTGTATAAAAAATACAATCCGCAGGGTGTGCTGGTTATTGCCGGTATCCTGATGATCATCCTTGCTCTGGCTCTTAACACCGGTACGCCGGAATTGATGAAACCTACCGGTAGTTTTGCATTCGACCTGTTCAAAATCCTGGAGGAAACCTTCATCACTAACCTGTCGCGTGCCGGTTTGATGATTATGACCATTGGCGGATACGTTGCCTTTATGAATAAGATACAAGCTACCAACGCGTTGGTCTATGTTTCCATGAAGCCGCTTTCTTTTTTTAAGCGATATCCCTACCTGGCGGCAACGATCACCATACCCATCGGTCAGATGTTGTTTATCACCACACCATCGGCTGCCGGATTGGGATTACTTTTGGTGGCATCCGTTTATCCGGTGCTTATTCACCTCGGTGTAAGCAAACTCACAGCCTTGTCGGTTATTTCGGTAGCTACCATTTTCGATCAAGGGCCAGGATCGGCAAACACCGCCCTCGCGGCGGAGCTTATTGGCGAAACGAATGTATTCTATTTCATTAAACACCAGTTACCGCTTGTTTTGCCCGCAACCGTTATAGTCATGCTGTTGTACTACTTCAACAACCGTTATTTTGATAAGAAAGACAAGTTAAAACAAGCCGGTGAAGAAGAACCTCAGGAAACCCCAGCCGCGGTTTCATTCACAATAGAAGCCCCCCTGATCTTCGCCCTGCTTCCGGCGCTCCCCCTCATCCTGTTGATTGTATTTTCACCATATATCGGGTTATTCGATCCCCCCATCACCCTGAGTACAACTACCGCCATGATTTTCTCATTATTCGTAGCGTTGCTATTCGTTTTGATAAGGAATCGTAGCCTGAAACAAACATTCGAAGCCTTCGGCAGTTTCTGGAAAGGGATGGGCAACGTCTTTGCCGGTGTGGTAACTCTGATCGTGGCCGCTGAGATCTTTTCCAAAGGACTGATCAGCTTGGGATTCATCGATTCACTGGTTTCCATATCTACTCGTTTAGGCTTCTCCGGCATACTGATATCCATCCTGATCACTATCATCATCTTTTGCGCGGCGATACTCATGGGTAGCGGAAACGCGGCTTTCTTCTCATTCGGGCCTTTATTGCCCGGTATTGCCAACCAGTTGGGGCTTCCGGCGTATGCCATGGTATTACCCATGCAGCTATCGGCCAGTATGGGGCGCGCCATCTCTCCGATAGCCGGTGTGATCGTTGCCATTGCCGGAGTGGCTGGCGTATCGCCGATGGAATTGGCCAAAAGAAATGCTATTCCGTTGGCCGGCAGTTTAGTTTTCCTCATGATCTACCACTTTATCACGCTCTAAAAACAAACCGTATGCTCAAACTAATAAGAAACGCGGATATATACTCGCCCGGCCATAAAGGGATAAACGATATTTTAATAGCAGGCGATCGCATCGTTCAGATAGACGAGAAGATAAACCTCGCAGGCGTCAAAACCGAAGTATTCGATGTACAGGGTAAAATCGTCACTCCCGGATTTATCGACCAACATGTACACATCACCGGAGGTGGCGGGCAAACCGGATATGCCTCCTTAGTGCCCGAAGTGCAATTGAGCGACCTGATCGCCTGTGGAACAACCACTGTAGTCGGCCTGCTGGGAACTGACGGGTTCGTGAAAGAACTCACCACACTGTATGCGAAAACAAAAGCCCTCGATATGGAAGGGATGTCGGCCTATATGCTTACCGGTTTTTATGGCCTTCCGGAGAAAACACTGATGAACTCCGTAGCCGGTGATCTCATCTTCATCGATAAAGTCATTGGTTGTAAACTCGCTATGAGCGACGATCGCAGCTCTTTCCCGACCGAATTGGAGATATTACGCCTCATCAATCAGGTACGTCTGGGCGGATTCACTTCCGGTAAAACCGGAATATTACATATCCACCTCGGCAACTTGCCCGACGGCATTTCCGTCTTATTGGATATCGCGCGTAAATATCCGGCCTTCATACCCTATCTTTCGCCTACCCATCTCATCCGGACGGAAGCCCTGTTCCATCAGGCCATAACATTCGGAAAGATGGGAGGGATGGTTGATCTCTCTACCGGAGGCGCCAAGTTCGATACCCCTCATAACTGTGTCATGAAGGCGTTGGAGGCGGGAGTGCCTTTAGACTGCATCACGTTCTCCAGTGACGGCCGCGGAGGCGTGCGGAAGATAGATCCGCAAACCGGCGCGGATACCTACAAACCGGCGCCGTTGGATTTGAACCTGAAGGAGATGGCCTTATTGGTGAAAGAGGCCGGATTGCCATTGGAACAGGCGTTACGACTCATCACCGTAAATCCAGCGAAGAACATGAAACTCTCCCGTAAAGGAAGAATCGAGGAAGGATACGATGCCGATCTTTGCTTCCTGGATGAGAATCTCAACCTGACCGGTGTTTTTGCAAAAGGCGAACAGATGATGGAGAACACGGAGATAGTGAAGAAAGGAAGATACGAAAAATGAAAAGACACCTCCTTCTGGGCATGAGCTTTATCATACTAAGCTTAAGCCGGTTCTACGCGCAGCAACTCCCGAACGGAGAGGGTAAATTTACGTTCACGGAGTACGCGCCCTTTTCCGGGCGTCCGGTAGATGTGTACTATTACATTCCGCCTGCCGGTGATTTGAAAACCATGCCTGTTGTTTTTGTCTTTCAGGGAGCCGATCGCGGATACGAGTACCTGATAGAGTTCTGGAAGAAAGCTGCCGAGGAAAGACAATTCATCTTCGTTCTTCCGCATTTCGATTTGCAACTTTATCCGCTGGAAGACTATCAGGAAGCGGGTGTCCTTACGGCCGACCGCAAGCATGTCAAGCCGCAACGCTTGCAGACATCGGCGCTGGTCGATGAGATATTCAACTATCTACAGAGACATACAGGCGCGAAAGCTACCCAATATATGATGTACGGGCACTCGGCCGGCGGGCAATTTATCCACCGGTCTATGCTCTTTTACGATAGCCCTTATGTAGAGAAAGCGATTGTAGGCAGTCCGGGGTGGTATACTTTCCCCGACAAAGCACAAGCCTTTCCGTATGGAGTGGCCGGCATCCCGTATGTGGATCGGGAAACCCTCAGGCGCTATCTTTCTAAAGATATAGTTATTCAGTTGGGAAAAGCCGATACGGTGCGGGAGTCCTATCTGCGTAAGACCCCCGAAGCCGAAGCGCAGGGCGGCAACCGCCTGGAGCGGGGCAGAGCGTTTTATGCATACGCCCGGCAACTGGCGGCCGACAATAACTGGTCTTTTCGCTGGCGGAAAGAAGAGGTGGAGGGTGTGGGTCATAACTCTGTTCGTATGGCGGAACATGCGATCCCTACCTTGTTAAGCGATCCTGTCCGTCCAATCCCTCAGCCCGAAGCGGTTACCACCCGCTTTTATCCCATTCCGGAAAGAGAATACCATACCCCGACGTTGCGCAAACCTGTAACGGAAGGATTGGCTTCGCTGACGGAAATCACCCGCTATCTGGTTGCGTTAGTAGAGGAACATCCCGGCCGTGTCACGCTTTCCACGCTTGGGGTCAGTACCGGGGGACGGGAAATTCCCGTTCTGTATTTCGGATCGGGAAAAGATAAAAATAAGATAAGGGTATGGATACAGGCCGGTTTGCATGGCAACGAACCTGCAGGGCCGGAAGCCGTTTGCATGCTTGCCGGTTACCTGTTGAATGACGCCGAAGGACAAAAACTACTTACTCATTTTGAACTCGCTCTTGTTCCGGTAGCGAATGTAGATGGATACGCTATACAGAACCGGATGTCCGGCAATGGGCTGGATTTGAATCGTGATCAGAGCAAACTGGCCGATCCTGTCTCTGTTTTATTGAAGAAAGCCTACACCGGTTGGGATCCCGAAGTAGCGCTGGATATACACGAATTCACCCCTTGGCGCAAAGATTACGATGCTTTCTTCCAAATGCCGGTGGCCATTTATGAAGATGTGTTGTTCCTGCCGACGGGACACCTGAATGTGCCGGAGCCGATCAGGGATTTCTCTTTGAACGTACTGCAAAAAAGTGCGGGAGAGGCTTTGATGGAGAAAGAATATACTTGGGGATATTATTTTACGCCCAAACTGGAAAGCGACCGGCTGTGGATATCCAAAGGAGCGGGAAGCCCGCAGTCGAGTTCCACTAACTTCGCGCTATCCAATGCCGTTTCCCTGTTTATAGAGATTCGCGGTATAGGGCTTGGACGTACTTCTTTCGAAAGAAGAACAGAGGCTGGTTTTATTGTCGCTGCCAATATGCTGGAAACTTGCCGCAACCATAAAGATCAACTCAAAAGCGCCATCAGGAAAGCTCTCGCGGATACAAAGAAAGGAGATAAACCCGCATTTGTCTCTTTTAAGGGCAAGAAATCTCTCTATACCGCCCGTTTCGTGGATTTTGCGCGGAATGATACGTTTTCTGTAACACTCCCTGCGTTGGATGTGTTGGATTGCGAACCACTTATCATACGTCCGCGCCCGAAGGCGTATATCCTGACCGGCGCTTGCCGGAATGCCGTACGGATACTGGAAGTACTGGGGGCTGACATCAAAAGAGCCTCAAAACCCTTCACAAGGAACGTGGAAGAGTACACCGTCGCAGAATACGAAAAGAGCGCGGTGATCTGGGAGATGATCCATCCGGTAAAAGTAAAAACCGAAACAAGGAAGATCAGGAAAACATTCCCTGCCGGGAGCTATATCGTTTCTCCGAATCAGAAAGCGGGTAATTATATCGTGACGTTGCTGGAACCCGAATCAATGAATGGATTTATTCCGTTTGGTGTGATCGAAGCTCAACCCGGAACAACATTACCGGTTTACCGGCAGGTGAAATAGAAGGGTATCGTAGTTACTGCGACTCGTTACCTTTATAAGTCAGGATCAGATTGGGATAAACAACATCGTCCACACAAGTAAACTGGACAGTGAGCATGAAGTGACGAAAGAAACGGCTGTAACGGAAGAACAGGTTAGGAATGAGGCGTACATAACTCTCCGATTGCTGAAGCGCCTCTTCCATATCGGCCATCATCATAAAGTTATAAGCCTGCGATAAAGTAGAGGTCATATCGTCATAATACGGAGTATCTTCCAAGGTCGGCTCCTCTCCTTCTATCAATTCGATATAAGCCTGTATATCTTCCGCATAGGGAGAGATCAGCAAACGATTTTTATAAACGCAGGCGTACATCAATAAAGAAGCATTGGTAATTCCACTCAACTGCGTGAATAAGGTATTATGAGGTAAAGCATATATATCGCTCTCGTATTGATGATTGGAACGACATAACTCAGCCAATGCCCGCCCGATTCCCGAACGATTACGCAGAGGAATGTTTATCATGGCATGGGGAATCCCGGCGATAGTGTCTTTGTGATGGAACATACAGATCGTTATGTCATCACCGGCATATTCTTGCAGAAACCCGTGAACAGCCTCATCCGCAACCATAATGGCATTAGAGTATGTGGCTTTCGTATATGTATGCCGGGAAGTGAAACCGAATATCCGATCCAGATCGGAAATAGAGGCTTTGGAAAAGAAGAAAGTGGAAGCGGGTAATATACTTCCCGGAAAATCGCCCAAGGGTTTCAACGTACGCAACGTGTTGATAAAGGTATTACAGGAATCCGCGTCATAATTAATCCCGGACAGGTAGATGGCGTCACCGTTAAGGTTTACATTGAATTCGGTCCAGTTACCCAGATCGGACTGATAACGGAGCGTATCGCTGTCCTTTCCCATCGCTACAGGTTGCAGGCAGGCATAAATAGTGGCAGGGGTTATCATGCGGCGCTCCGCCCTGATCCTGGAAAAGTTATTATCCGAAAGGATCGACTTTTTCGCTAAACGGGCGTCAATGACCTGCTCGATCAGTTTTTTATGATAACTCACTACCAGAAATTCGGTTGTTACGTAACAAGCCAGAAACGTATCATCGGACATGGGATAGATGCGGATCTCTTCTCCCCGGTAATCGAAAAAGCGGGAAGGGAACGAACTGACAACGTATTTACGGATGAATTGCTCTATAAACTCATAATCACCCGCACCCAAACGGCAATAGAATACCTGATCCCGATCGCCGTTAGGCTCGTGAAAACTGATCAGCATCTTATTCATCTGCTTGCTCAATCCATGCGGAGTATGTTCAAGCAACGTATTGATGTGATCTTTCAGATAACTGAAAAAATGGGAAAAGTAAAGGAAATGACTGTCCTTACTACAATTAAGGTCATTAATGCGCAACATCAGGCCGACCATGTTATCCGTATCGACAATCACCCTGCTATCCGGAGGAACAAGCGTATAAAGATCAAAATCACCGGCGCGCTCCGTTGCGCTCATTCTAAAATAGAGAAAGAAAGCAATCCCCATGCATAGTAGAATAACAGAGGTTATCGTGGTTATTTTAAATGTAGTAGAAAGTTTCATTATTCAGTTTGTTATGAACAAAGGCAAAAATAACAAAAATTATCTTAAGTTTTAAGTTTTGGGCTTTAAGTTTTGAGTTTTAAGTTACTTAAAACTCAATAATCAGTCCGTCATAAGCCAAATGTATATCAGGCGGCAAACGTTTTGCAATCTCGGCATGCAGCCCCATCTGGTGGCTTATATGGATCAACCAGGTTTCGTATGCGCCGATACGGCGGGAAGTTTCCAGCGCTTCTTCGAGGTTCTGATGGGTGATATGCGGCTTGATGCGCAACGCATTCAGAATAAGGAGCTCTACACCTGCCAGTTGCTCGTATGACTCTTCCGGCATGGTCAACATATCGGTGATATAAGCCAGTTTGCCGATACGATAGCCCAAAATAGGCAGTTTACCATGCATAACACGCAGAGGTATCACTTCGGTTGCATTGATATGAAAAGATTTACCCACCTCAATACCCTGCAACAGGATATTAGGTACGCCCGGATATTTATCTTCGGCAAAACAATAGGGCAAACGGGTAAGAAGACGCTCGGCGGTATAGGATTCTGCAAAAACAGAAACCTCGCCGAAACGGGAAAACGAACGGAGATCGTCCAGTCCGCCCACGTGGTCGTAATGTTCATGGCTGATCAGGACGCCATCTATCTTTCCGAAAGGAGTAGATAGCATCTGCTGCCTGAAATCAGGGCCGCAATCTATTAGTATGGTAGCGTCGCCGGTATAGATCAGCGACGAAGCCCGCAAACGTTTGTCATGCGGATCTCCGGATGTACAAACCGGACATGTACATCCTATTTCGGGTACGCCGATGGAGGTTCCACTTCCCAATATCTTTATTTTCATCCGTTTATCGTTTTAACTTCAGGGTGAATGTCGATCCCGAATTTCTTTCTCACAGACGAACGGACTGCATCGGACAATGCCATGATGTCGCGTCCTGTGGCCCCGCCTTTATTCACTAATACCAGCGCCTGTTTATCGTATACGGCGGCAGGGCCAACAGACCTGCCTTTCCAACCGCTCTGCTCTATCAGCCAACCGGCAGGGATCTTTATACTATCCTCGTCCATCGGATAAAAAGGCATCGAAGGATATTCCCGCCGTATGGCTTCGAATGTCGCTTTTGGAACCACCGGATTCATAAAGAAGCTGCCGGCATTACCCAGCACGGCAGGATCAGGCAACTTACTGTTCCGGATACGGATGATGACTTCACGTACAGCGCCGAGGGTCACTTCCGGATAGTTTTCCAATGCTTCACGCACAGTACCATAATCGAGTGTATACGATTCCTGTTTACTCAAACGGAAACAGACATGTGTAACGATCACTCCCCTGCTCGACGGTTCTTTAAAGATGCTATACCGATAGGCAAACCGGCAATCTGCATGGGAGTAAATATGTTCCCCGCCTTTCATGTCGATGGTGTAGACTTCTGTAATAAGGTCTTTTGCTTCCACGCCATAAGCGCCTATGTTCTGTACGGCGCTTGCTCCTACTTCGCCGGGAATGAGGGAAAGATTCTCGACGCCATACCAGTCGCGCTTCACACAATAAGCCACAAAATCGTCCCATACGACACCCGAACCCACCTTTAACCAAATAGAGCCGGTATCTTCATCTGTCACTTCAATAGTCTTTATATTAGAATGTAGCGCCGTACCTTCGTAATTGCTCAGGAAAAGCAGGTTACTTCCCCCGCCAATATGCAGAAAAGGCTCAGAAAAACGGGTGCCGGCAATCAACTCACGAAGTTCGTCCATCGAATCGTATTCAACGAAACGGGCAGCGGTAACGTCTATTCCAAAAGTATTGTAGTTCAAAAGCGAGAAATCTTTCTTTTCAATCATATTTTTAGAAGCTAAAAACTAAATCCTATATTTCGCTCAAAGATAGTATTTTTTGTCGATTTACTTATTTCTTAATGGGTTAAATGAATTTTAATGTTATTTAACGGTCATAATTTATAGATAAAAAAACTCAGAAACATGTATAAATAATTCAATCCCTAAAACCCTGTCCGGAACACAGAGACAGGCTGGACGAAAGAGAGTATATCAATCTGTAAGCATATAAAAACAAATCATTCGAATATAATATCAAAATAAACTATGATTCAACTATAAAATACCGGTATACGTTTACTTTTTGATTTGTGTATATTGAAGATATACGTTTACTTTGCAGTCCGCAATCTAAAATAGAGAATGCCCGGAACGATCAAATGAAAGAATACCTTATATAGTGGAAGAGAAATGATTTTTTATTATAAACCCTTAATATAGTTTTAATTATGGCAATTATTTGCGAAAAAAGAGAGATGGTTCTCAATTTTATGGAAGAAAAACCCACCGTGCATGTTATTTCGCCGGTAAGACAGCAGCAAGTTACATTCGAGAAACTGCTGGACGAGACATCATCCTCATGTGGTGTGAACCGTGCACAGACAAAGGCTTGCACTGAAGCCCTCATCGATCGCATGATACTCTTCATGGAGTACGGCATGTCGGTCAGGTTGGGCGATTTTGG
>JAIRKY010000035.1 GCA_031259755.1 Mediterranea sp. (in: CFB group bacteria)
CGGCGTACTGACGCTGACCATGGAAGAGGTGGAGCGGAACGCCAAAAGAATAGAAGAATAACCCGACGTAATAATTCCATATTACGACGTAATAATTTCATAACTCAACGTAATAATTCCATATCTCGACGTAATAATTTTATATTACGACGTAATAATTTCATATTACGTTGAGTTATGTTGAAAGCCTTATCAAGGCTCTCCCAGATAAAAGACGATCCGCCCGACCTCGCGGGGCGTGAACGACCGGCCGCATCAGGAACTTGAATCTGCGATAGCCGTTTTTTTTCAGAAATGTTTTGCGGTCCCGGACAAAATCTCTATCTTTGCACCCGCGATATTTAGAAATTAAATCATTTTTTTAATTAAACAAGTATGAATCAATACGAAACCGTTTTCATTTTGACTCCCGTTTTGTCTGATACACAGATGAAGGAAGCGGTAGAAAAATTCACCTGTCTTCTTAAAGAAGAAGGCGCTGAAATTATCAATGAAGAGAGTTGGGGCCTGAAAAAGCTGGCTTACCCCATTCAGAAAAAATCAACAGGTTTTTACCACCTGGTTGAGTTCAAAGCTAACCCTGAAACGATTGCCAAGTTGGAATTGAACTTCCGCCGTGACGAACGCGTAATCCGTTTCCTGACTTTCAAAATGGATAAATATGCCGCCGAATATGCGACAAAGAGAAGAAATATGAAATCAACTAAAAAGGAGGGAAATTAATCATGGTACAGCAACATCAATCGGAAATCAGATATTTGACTCCCCCGTCAGTAGATGTAAAGAAAAAAAAGTATTGCCGCTTTAAAAAGAGCGGAATCAAGTATATTGATTATAAAGATCCTGAGTTTCTGAAAAAGTTCCTGAACGAACAGGGAAAGATCCTTCCCCGTCGTATCACAGGCACTTCATTGAAGTTCCAACGTAAAGTTGCCCAGGCTGTAAAAAGAGCGCGCCATTTGGCGTTACTCCCATTTGTAACGGACATGATGAAATAAAGGAGGAAAAGTATGGAAATTATATTAAAAGAAGACATCGTAAACTTGGGTTATAAGAACGATATCGTAACCGTTAAGTCCGGCTATGGACGTAACTATCTGATCCCTTCCGGAAAAGCTGTTATCGCATCTCTTTCCGCAAAGAAAATGTTGGCTGAAGATTTGAAGCAACGCGCCCATAAACTTGAGAAGATCAGAAAAGACGCCGAAGAACTTGCAGCTAAGCTGGAAGGCGTTACCCTGATTATCGCAACCAAGGTTAGCGCTACCGGAACTATTTTCGGTTCTGTGGGAAATATCCAGATCGCCGAAGGACTGGCGAAAAAAGGTTTTGATATTGACAGGAAGATCATTGTAGTGAAAGACGCGGTGAAAGCGGTTGGCGCTTATAAGGCGTCGGTAAAGCTTCACAAAGAGATTTCCGTTGAAATTCCATTCGAAGTAGTTGCCGAATGATCGGTGGCTCTATATAAAAAAAAGACAGGCCGATTTACTATCGGCCTTTTTTTATAAATGCAACACATCAGGAAAAGCATCGTATCCACCAAACCGCTTATATAAGAATGAACTTATCTAAAATTTTGGCGTTTTCCACATTCATTTTGCTGGTATCCGTATACGCAAAAGCACAGTTCGTCGATTACGGCGCAGACCCTTCATATTACAAATGGAACATTGTACGTGCAGAACATTATAACCTGATCTATCCTCAGGGAAACGATTCGATGGCTTACCGCTACATCTCCCTTCTGGAAACCGTTTATCCTTATATCGAACGTACTATCGGCAAACCCTTTAAGAAGAAACACCCTGTCATATTACATCCGGGCAATATGCTTTCGAACGGGATGGTATCCTGGGCGCCACGCCGTATGGAGATCATTTCAACACCTTCGTCCGACCTTCACGCGCAAGCTTATGACCGGCATCTCGTTACCCATGAATCCCGCCATATCATGCAGACCGGAAAGCTAATGAGCGGCATTTTCAGGCCGTTCTATTTTCTGCTTGGCGAACAAGCCCAGGGCATAGCCAGCCTTTTCGCTCCTAACTGGTTCTTCGAAGGCGATGCGGTTTCTACAGAAACGGCATTATCGAGAAGCGGCCGGGGACGGTTACCCGAATTTCATATGATCTACCGCGCCCATCGCATAGACAATCTGTTCTACACTTTCGACAAATGGAACCTGGGCTCCTTTAAGGATTATACCGGAACGTATTACGCTTTGGGATATAACCTGACCGCTTACGCGCGTCATCAATTCGGAGAAGATGTATGGAACAAAGTGACCACCCGCTATACGAGACGTATCGCCATCCCGCCTTTTGGAAGATCCATAAAAAAGGTAACGGGAATCAGCAGCCAGCAATTATTCGACCAGACCTTCGCCTTCCTCGAGAAAGAATGGAAAGAGCAAGAAAGCGTCTGGCGGCGATCGGGGTCGAAACCTGCCTACCTGTCGCCTGCCGATAAGCGATACAACGCATACAAGTATCCTCAGGCATTGAACGATTCTGTTGTTCTTGCGGTCAGATCCAACTTCAAAGACCTTACCGCATTGGTCATGATCGAAAAGGGGAAAGAAAAACGCCTTGCTTATTTAGGTAACATCAATAGCCGTATCGTACTGAATAACAACAACGTATACTGGACGGAATACGTTTCCGGATTACGCTGGACACACCGGAACTATTCCGTGCTTAAATCGTATGATCTAAACACCAAACAGATTTCCACCGTCACTCCCCGGCAGCGTTACCAGTCGCCAACGATCGACCCTGACGGGAAACGGGCCGCCGTATCGGAGTTCTCCGTATCCGGTGAAAACCATATCGTACTTGTAGATACCCAAACGGGAAAAGTGCATGCCCGGCATAAAGTTCCCAACAATGCGTTTGCAAAAGAGCTGGCTTATACCGGCAATGGAGATATTATCGCAACGACTGTCGACGACGACGGGCTCCGCCTGCTTCAACTCCATACACAGTCCGGTGAATGGAGCGAGCTTTTGGCGGCGACTTCGGCCAATATCACCTCTCCGGTCTGGCAAAACGGCAAACTGATCTTTGAGTCGGGCCTTAACGGAACGAACAATATTTATGAATACGATCCTGCCGGAGCGGCTTATAATCGCCTGACAACCGCTCGCTTCGGAGCTTTTACGCCATCCGTATCCGCAGATGGTAAAAAGTTGCTCTTTGCCGATTATCAGGCCAACGGATACCATCTGGCTTCCCTATCCTTAGATAGCCTGAAGAAAGAACCGGCCGATTTTGCCGATCCGCACCGCTTTGAACTGGCCGAAACCCTCGCCGGACAAGAACAGTTCAATCCGGATACAATGGAGATACGTCCCGTTGAATTCAATCCCAAGCGTTATTATAAAGCGCCTCATCTGTTCAAAATACACAGTTGGGCGCCTTTCTATTATGACGTGACCAAAGCGGTTAATCTCCAGACCGACGATTTCAGTACGATCGTCAAGCCCGGCGCCACGCTCATCTCTCAAAACTCTCTGAACACAGCCATAGCGCAAGTGAGTTGGTATTATAAAGAAAAGTATCATCACGGGAAGCTGGCGATGAGCTATACCGGCTGGTTTCCTGTTATCGACCTGGCAGTTGATTATGGTGATAAAGCTATCAATATTGAATGGAAAGAGACCGAAAAAGGCCGGGCGGTTCAGGGTATACGGACAGACCGTACGTTCCTCGAAGCGGAAGCGCACGTATACCTGCCCTTCAACCTGACACGAAATCATTACGTTCGCGGCATCCGGCCTTCGGCCACTTATTTCTTCACGAACAATAAGTACGAGCAATATGATAGCGGTAAATTGCGTAACTTTCAGTACCTGTTATCGGAATTACACTTCTACAACTACAGGAAAATGGCCAAGCGAGACATCCTTCCGCGTTGGGGATACCAGATGCGTTTGCAGCATCTATTCTCTCCGTCCAACTCCGAAAATTACGGCCATATATACGCGGCCCGCTTAACGGGCTACGTTCCCGGCCTTGTACGTGGCGACGGTTTGATGGCCCGACTGACTTATCAATACCAGGACCTGGACAACAAATACCTGTATCTTCCCAAACAGGTAGTCAACGCACCCCGCGGCTACGATTATCTATATGCTACCCGCCAACTGATGGGAGTACAAGCTGATTATTCATTCAAACTGTTCAATCCCGACTTCAGTATCGGATCGCTCCTGTATATACAACGTATACGCAGCAACATCTTCTATGATTATTTCCGTAATGAAGCGAATGAGAGCGACCCATGGACAACACAAAGCTCATTCGGCAGCGATCTGATCCTGGACTGCAATATCCTCCAGGCTAATTTCCCCATCACATTAGGAGCGAGGATCGTTAAGCCGATAGACTATGGCGAACTGAAAGTAGAAGCCTTATTTACGATCTCGTTCTAAGTGCGGGTGTGTCACTTGCTAAACGCCCGATAGACTAAAACCTTATCTCTTACAAGCAGGGTGAACGGACTGGTGTACGCTTCGTTAAGTGTTCCCTGCCACCAACTGGATAGCGTGGATAGCGGATATTTAAGCCCGCGGCCTCTGATCGGCGCGAATTTAGGCGAGAATATGGAAACCGGCAGTCCAACGCAAGAGTCGAACGTTGAGTCTTTCCTGATTGGGGTGAATACGCCATAATCCGTAATGATCATGACATCATCGAGTTTATCCATGTAATCAAGCAACAGACTGATATTTCCTATCGTATGGTCTTCCCGTTTTCCGGTCGCTCCGACGATGACAATGCTGCTCATACGTTTTGATATACAATATTCTACGGCTTTGGTCAGATCGTTTGTATGTTCATCGGAAGAATAATAGATGATATCGGCGAATCTAACCTTGTTCTCAGGGCTCAGAGAATCTCCGTCGCCGACAATAACCTCCGGAATAAATCCCTGATTAAAGTACTCATTCGCCGCGCCGTCGCAGCAAATAACACGCCTTGCTTTCCTGAGCAGACTCAACGGTAAAGAGTGTGTAGGAAAGTCTCCGTCAGCTAAAATAACTGCATCGGGAGTTAAATCTTTCGTAGGTATGGGATAATGTTTCAAGTTCCTTCGCATACTTCATTTATGTTACGCAGTTTGCAACTGCATGATACGTTTCCATTTTAAGTAGCCAAAGATAGCGATTATTGTATAAAGAGCATACAAAACAGCTGTAAAATTTAACTCTTTATAAGTATATAACCCTGAACTTACGATATCCACACCAATCCAGACAAGCCATTGTTCTACATATTTCCGGGCAAGCATCCACATCCCGACGATACTTAACGCGGTCGTGAAACTATCCAGAAAAGGAACGGCGCTATCAGTGAAAGCGATGAGCGCCCATGCGATAACCCCGAATACGACGATGAATATCAGCGTGAGAGGCAGGATGAATCTAACCGGGGTGTGCGTTATGAGCAACCCTCTTTTTCCATGCTTCTCACCTCCGAAAATCCAATATATCCATCCATATATCGCTGCAAACAGGTAATATACGTTAATACCTGCATCCGCATATAATCCGGCGTCATAATAGACAAAAATGTAGATAGCCGGCATGATAATACCGACTATCCACAGATAGATACTGGCCTTATATTCCAACCAAAGGTATATCAAGCCGACGATCGTTCCCAGGATCTCCATTAAAATTTCATGGCGACATTAAACAGAACATTCGTTCCGGCCATCGGATAATACCGCGGATCACTGTATATGACAGCCTCTCCGACAGGCTTCCCGTCCGCCCCGGTCTTATATACGGCCGCCGTTTGCGAATAACCGTTTGTTTCGTACTTCGCATTAAAGACATTATACAGGGTAGCCCCTACGGTTACGCTTTTCGTGTATGGAACATGAAAGGTATAGCCGGCGTGCAGATGGCTCACGAAATAAGCATCCAGAACGTTCTCTTTACTTCCGGAATTGTCGAGGTACTGACGGCTGACGTATTGCGATTGGAAAGATGCCTGCCATCCCTTATGGTCAAAACCGATAAGGCTTCCCGCCATGAAAGACGGAGAGAAAGCGATGGGGGTCGTACCCAACTGACGAGCGGTTTGCGACCAAAGATCTTCCCACGATTCATTGTAGTCGCTTACGTATTCCACGTAGTTTTTGATGCGGTTCTTGCTCCATGTTGCGTTTACATCCCAACGTAACCATGAGGCCAACTTCGCGCCGGCGGTTAGTTCGATACCCATGCGATAGCTGTCTTTCACGTTTTCGGCCATCGGTTCCCCGATCTCATTCAGTTTGCCGTTCAACACAAGCTGGTTGGTATAGTCCATACAGTAAAGGTTGACTCCCGCCGTGAAACGTTTGTTGCGGTAAGTATATCCCAACTCATAATCGAACATTTTTTCCGGCTTGGGGAATTGTGTAAACAGGCCGTCGGTGTAGTTGTTGCGGCTGGGTTCTTTTTGCGCTACGCTGAAAGAGGCGTATGCACTGTGGTGCGGATTTATTTGCCAGAACAGTCCGGCTTTAGGATTGAAGAAACTGAAATCTTCGTTAATGTCCAGTTTCTGCAGGCGTTCGGGATCTGCCGTCCAATCCCATTTATCATTGTCGCCGTTGATCTTGTAACTGATGTAGCGATACTGCATGTCGGCATATAAGTTCACTCCGCCGCCCAAGTCATAATTCGCTTTGGCGTACATATTGCCGTCGGTCTTTCGCCCGGCGTTACGGTAATATTCATGGTCGGGCGCCAGGTTGCCGATGTAGTTCTCTATCCATATCACCTTTCCGTAGTGGTCGCTGGCGTAGTAGTTCACTCCTCCTCCCAGGGCGGCATTCAGCCGGTTGTTCTTATAATCGAGGGAGAAGACCCCTCCGCCAAAATCACTGCCTACCAGCTTCCGGCGTACAAGGTTACTCTTTTTATAAGTGACGCCATCAACCGTGTAAGGCGTTAATCCATACTCAATCAATGTTCGTTTGTTTTTGTATTCCTGATAATAGCCGAAGCCGTTGGTGTAGTGTAGCGCAACGTTCATGCTCCATGCCGGTGAGAAGACATGGTTGATCAAAAGCTGGTAGTGCGTCTGGCGGTAGTTGTCTGTCTGGTCGTCATAGAATCCGGCGACGTTTCCATTATCATCTTTGATCTCTCCGTTTGGGTTATAGCGGCGATTTGTTTTCAGCATATCCTTGCTGATCCCGTCCCAGGCATGGTATGTCTCTTCTTTTCCACCGAAAGTGATCAGCTTGACGGAAGTTCTTTCGCCATAAAATCCGCCCTGGAGGAAGTAGGACTTCAAGTCCGAGCCCGATCTGTCGCGGTAGCCGTCACTTTGGATGTTGGAAACCCTTGCGTCGAAAGCCCAATAGTCACTGACCAGTCCGGATCCAACCTTAACCGTTTCCTTATGCGTATTGAATGACCCGTAAGAACCGGCGACCTCAGCGTAAGCTTCCGACGGGATCCCCTGCATACGCATATTGATGGACGCCCCGAACGCTCCGGCCCCATTGGTCGATGTTCCCGCGCCACGTTGTATCTGCATGTCTTCCAGTGAAGAAGCCATATCCGGGGTGTTCACCCAGTAAATGGAATGGCTCTCGGCATCGTTCATCGGTATGCCGTTTGCTGTGATATTGATACGGCTTGCGTCTGTTCCGCGAACACGGATGCTTGTGTAACCCACTCCGCTCCCCGCGTCTGATGTGGTGAGTACCGATGGGGTAAAGGTCAGCAGGAAAGGAATATCCAATCCGAAGTTTTGTTTACTGATCTGTTCTTTGTTTACATCGGTAAAAGCAACCGGCGTTTTCGATGTGGCGCGGGTTGATACAATTTGTACTTCTTCCAGTGCAACGTACTGTAGACTGTCTTTAGGCGCGCTTTGCCCCCATACACTTGCTCCGGTACACAACATACCGGTTAGCATCATAACTTTCATGTCCATTTCTCTTATATATTTTTGGTTAAACAGAAAAGGGGTACTTTTCTATACTTTCCCTACGCCGGCATTACCCGGATCAGGTCAATGGGTATGTTCTCAGCCCGTGATATTAGGGCACCCCTTAAAAGAATGGCACAAAAGTAGTCAATCGAAACGATACGGCAAAGAAAAGCGGATAAATATTCAGGACTGACCTGATTTTATTCGGACTTAGTTAATGCTTAGAGCTTGTTTAAATTTTATTCAGTAGTAATCTTATGGCAGCAATTTTGACCATTTCCTCCACTGAATCAAATGTGAGTTCATAGTTTCTACAATCTTTCCCCGGTATCCGCCATCTGCCAGTATGGTTTTTACAGGGGAGCATAAAAATTTTAAACAGGCTCTAAATGGTAAATGGAAACCCCGTCCCTGTTTCACAACAAAGACGGGGATTCCGGCATTTGCTTTTACGCTTCATGCCTTTTTGGCTATTTGCCAACTGCAACAAAACTTAATAGTGAGTGAGAACCGCCACGCCTGGCGGTCGCCTCCAGAGTCAAATTAACGCAGGCCGGTTGTGATTCACATCATGAACCGCCCAAAAGTATTACAAATATGACGGGAACGGCTACACCGGAACCCGGGC
>JAIRKY010000105.1 GCA_031259755.1 Mediterranea sp. (in: CFB group bacteria)
ATCAGACATCAAACAGGCTTCAAATATAATAAAATCAAATTGTTTATCCGGAATGGCAGCGGCAAAATCATAATATTCCATCTCCCTGTTGACGCTCATCTCTCCATCAATAACCAAAGAACGAGGCCTGTTAAGCATACCTTCCGGAAGCCATCCGCTTGCATGTGAAAAGAATATCATGCCATAACTATCTGCAGGATAATCTGCGACCATCTTGTTGATTACACGCTTCAGGGTTTCGGCGTCTGCTGAATTTTCAGATCCATACACTTCCAATGTATCTAAACCGTAATATCCATCCGTATCTAACGTACTATTAACCCGCAACAAAGAAGCGCCCTTGCCTTCCCGGTCCGCATAGATCAGCATTTCACCCTTATCAGGTTGCCATCCCAGACGTATCTGATTTATTTTACCCGGAGTATCACTATTTATTAGATTATCATCCGCTCCGATATAAAACAAGATATTCCTTCTCGGATAAACATCAACTATCTCTTTATCACAACCGGAAAATAAAGATATGACGAACATTCCGCAGAATCCGATAAACATCCTATACATATATTTTTCATAATGCATTCGTATCATTTCCATTTATCATTTCACGTTCTTAACATATTGCAAATGTAACACAAATTGAGTATAATACAAAATTATTCATTTCTGATTAAATAATACGACCTTAAATCCGCACTCAAGAGTTACACCGTAATCCTTCGGGCAAGTACATCTTGCCCGAAAGTAGAAGGTTCTTTAGCTTTGCCGAAAAAAAGTATGACAAAACATTTATTATATCCTCAGTTGAGAGAAGAGGAAGGGTTCGCCCATATAGTATCTTATCTGCGAAGCGGCTTATGCCCATCGGATTATTACCGAAGGCATAATATGTCGGAGTATCAGCTTTATAAATGGTACAGGTGCTACCGGTCCGTTCATCCGGAGTTATCCGTAACGAAAGCAAAGTCCTCGGTGGAAGAAAACCGGTTCCATGAAGTGAAATTCGAGGAAGAATCCGTAGATGTTCCTCTACCGAACGGAAATAGAGATCCACTATCCCCATGGGTTAAAAGTGGTCATTCCTGCCGGTAACAGATGGTTTGCCGACACGCTTTCTTTACTCATCAAACTGGGGGAGTAATGTTTAGTCTGAATGAATCCGATCGTTACTGGCTGTGCCCATCAAGTCAGGATATGCGCAAAGGTTTCGATGCTCTGTCGGTCGTTGTCCGCAGGGATATGGGATGCTATCCTTTGAGCAGGGAGGTATTTATCTTCATGAACCGCTCGCGAACGACCATCAAGTTGCTTCATTGGGAGCGCGGTAGCCTGATTCTTTACCGTAAACGGTTAGAAAAGGGGCGTTTTTATCTTCCTGTTTTCGACAAAGAAAGCCTGTGTTATCATCTTTTGTGGTGGGATTTGGTCTGATGGTAGAGGGTATCTCGCCGGAAAAAGTACGACGCAAAAAAGAATCGAAAATATCACAGAAACCGCATAAATACTTGCTTTTTTTATTTGCTTAACTGCTTGTCTTTTCGTACCTTTGTGCCATGGAAACAGTATAGGAATTAATATTAAAGGATAAAGACAATGCTCGTTTGGGGCAAAAGAATCCCCGTCTGTTATCTGTTAATGAAAAACTCAAAAACGAGAATCTATATCTTCTCCGCCTTCTTTTGGGTTGATCCTAGGAACGATATATAAAGGAAGCCCCCAATCAGTTGAAATTAGACTTCGGTGGGAGAGGAGACACTTACTCAGGAAGCACAGGCTCAATTGGAGGCCACCAGGGAAACGATCACTTACGAGCGTAAGAAAAAGAAAGAAAAACACCTCGCAGTCCGTTCGTCAGCCCTTACCGGCTCATCTGGAACGCAAAGAAGAGATCATCGAGCCAGATCCGCTGCCCGAAGGTTCAAAATTGATGGGGGTGGAAGTGACGGAAGTCCTGGAATATACACCCGGAACGCTGTAGGTTCGCCGCATTGTCCGCTGCAAATATGCTCTTGCAAAGAAGGTGGGCGTGATGACTGGCGAATTGTCCTCACTTCCCTTCCCAAAAGTTCGGCAGGTGCCTCTTTGCTGTCGCTTCTTTTGGTGAGCAAATAAATATCAGGATCATATGCTTTTCTACTGTCAGATAGAGATCTTCAAACGCCAGGGTATAAAACTCTCCCCAGCCACGGTGAATGGCTGGTTTGCAGTTTTGATAGAGCTTTTGGAACCCTTATATGAAACCTTGAAAAAGGAGGTGATGTTTTGGATTACATTCAGATAGACGCGACGACGATACCGGTGATGGACAGGGACCATCCCGGGGCAACAAGAAAGAGTTATCACTGGATTATCCGGGCGCTGGAGTTACGGAAACTCTACTTCCATTATGATGAAGGCTCATGGGCACAACGGGTGGCCATCGACATCCTCAATGATTTTCAGGGAGCGGTGCAGAGCGATGGCTATGGCACTTATAATATTTATGAAAACAAGAAAGGCATACTTCTTTTGGGTTGTTGGGCACATGCGAGGTGGAAATTTGAACAGGCCTTGAAGAATGACCCTGTCCGGGCACTATTTGCCTTGGAACAAATCCAACTGCACTATAGGCTGGAACGACAGGCGGCAGAGGGGCAATACACGAAAGAAGAGAGGGAAAGACTTCGCAAGGAAGAAGCCTATCCCATCCTGCGCGCTTTCGAGAAATGGCTGGACGCCAATTATCCGAGAGTATTGCCCAAATCCCCCATCAGCCAAGCCATCGCCTATACCTATAATATCTATACCCCCGCTTAGCGCGCTATGTGGTGGACGGAAGATACCAAATCGTCAACAATGGCGCCGAAAACGGCGTCAGAGCATTGGCTCTGGGGAGGAAAAACTATCTGTTCGCGGTAATCATTAAACTGCCGGATATGCTGCGATCATCTATTCTTTGTTGGGGACTTGCAAAATCAATCAGGTCAATCCTGTTGAATGGCTCACCGATGTCTTGAATCGGACTAATGATTGTAAGGTGAATGACCTCACTCGATTGTTGCCCGGACTGTGGGGAAAAGAAAGCTAATGGGGGAGTAGTTCGCCGAATGCTTACGATGCATCCAGCATCTCATACAGACTCATCCACTATACGTCTGTGGCTTCCATCGCCGCATCGCTTACGCCTTACCTTACAGGTAATCCCACCAGTTCTTTCAGATCTTTCGTGAAACACCCGCTCCTGCATACGTACTGTTCGCCGGCGATGTTCGTGTAACCGGTTACCATCAGTGTGCTGCCAACATCTATGCCCGCTGCATGAAAATTAATGACCGGCAATCCTTTGATTGATTCTTTCTTTGAAATTTTTTCCATGAAATGGGGTCGCCTCTCGCAATACCGCACGCGGTATATATAGCATTAATAATTATGTTGGGGGTGCTATTTTACGGTAACTAAGATTTCATTCAGATGACGGATCATGTCTTCTTTCAGTTCTTCTTCGGGAAGGAGGATGTTGAAATTTTCCCAGAAATCTTTATCATAACCGTGTCTGGTTTCGGCAAAGATGCGGGTGGGGGATAGCCGTTCGTTGCGCGGGAATGGTTGTACGTCCGTTGTATCGACTTTGCAGGTCGCCATTTCGAACCAGAAGTTTAACGGCGAACTGAACAGGCGTTTTCTGCGCCGGACTTTAAATCCGATGTCGCCGCGTATATGGTTGATGTAATAGATCCCGTCTTCCGACGGTTTATAGGAAACGATGTAACGGGCATACCGGAGGTCTATTTTCAGCCCTGCCGGTTTTTTGTCGACAAACATGTGGGTGGCCCTGCCGGCTAACGACGGATTTATCTCAAAGCGGATTTCTACCAATGCCTTACTTTCCTTTTCTATATATAATTCGCCTTTGTATAGCGGCTCTTTGATATGCTCTCTCTGACGGAAACGGATGATATTGACCACACGGTCGTCGATTATGTCTACTCCTTTATGAGTATAGGTATAGGAGGGTTCGCTATCGGGATCAATAAATTCGGGTAACTCTTTCATAATATCCAGCACAAGGCAGGAATTGACGCCCGACCTCATTTTAGGAAAAATGGTATCCGTTTGCTGACGGTTGACGAAACGGCGTTTTTTTATTAGTTTTGTTTGGTCATTCGTTGCATCTTTATCGTATCCCGTTTTATAAATCAGGAGTATGGATTCGGTCAGGTCTATGTTTCTCCTGCGATGTTCGATTCCTTCCCTGTAAAAAGAGGTCAGGCAGACGGGAATGGATGAATAGTTAACCGGACGATGATTTAACATTTCACGTAATAATTGTGCGGGAGGGGTGTATTTCACGATGATCTCCTGCAGTGAAACAACTTGCGGCTTCAGTGCAAGATCCATATTTTCACCTTCCGGCAAGGTTAGCTCCATACTTTCATATCCGATGTGTGAAAAGCGTACTTTTTGTTGCCGGAGGGAATCCGGCAGGGTCAGCTGAAAAATGCCGTCCTGATTACTGACGGTACCGATGGTCGTATTTGAAATCCCGACAGATACGTAAGGGATTGGCTTTCCGGTATCATTGTCGGACAGGGAGCCTTTTATTGTAGAAAACGGC
>JAIRKY010000124.1 GCA_031259755.1 Mediterranea sp. (in: CFB group bacteria)
ATCGTTGCTTATGCCAAACAAAAACAGGCGGAGACCGGTATTAAACTGTTGTGGGGTACCGCCAATGTGTTTAGCCATGAACGCTACATGAATGGCGCGGCGACCAATCCGAACTTTGATGTTGTGGCCCGCGCTGCTGTTCAGATCAAGAATGCGATTGACGCAACGATTGAACTGGGTGGATCAAACTATGTGTTCTGGGGTGGGCGTGAAGGTTACATGTCCTTGCTGAATACCGATCAGAAACGTGAAAAAGATCATTTGGCGCAACTGTTGAAAGCCGCCCGCGATTATGCGCGTGCACGTGGATTTAAAGGTACGTTCCTCATTGAACCTAAACCAATGGAACCAACAAAACATCAATATGATGTAGATACCGAAACAGTGATCGGTTTCTTGAAAGCTTATGGCTTGGATGAAGACTTTAAAGTAAATATCGAAGTAAACCATGCTACATTGGCCGGACATACGTTTGAACACGAATTGGCCGTGGCGGTTGATAATGGCATGTTAGGATCGATCGATGCAAACCGTGGCGACTATCAGAACGGATGGGATACCGACCAGTTCCCAATCGATCAGTTCGAACTTGTTCAGGCCATGATACAAGTCATTCGCAATGGCGGGCTGGGAAACGGCGGTACTAACTTCGATGCTAAAACCCGTCGTAATTCTACCGATTTGGAAGATATCTTCATCGCTCATATCGCTGCAATGGATGTAATGGCGCGTGCATTGGAAAATGCGGCTACATTCCTGGCGGAATCTCCATACAAGAAAATGCTTGCCGAACGTTATGCCTCGTTCGATTCAGGTAAGGGTGCAGCGTTTGAAGAAGGCGAACTGACCCTTGAAGACCTTGTCGCATACGCGAAAGCAAATGGCGAACCCAAACAGATCAGCGGTAAACAAGAACTGTATGAAGCGCTGCTGAATATGTATATTTAGAAGTCAGGTTTTATGAAAAATACTCTTTATTTATATGGCATTACGGCTGTAACGGTGATTGGCGGTTTGCTTTTCGGTTACGATACGGCTGTTATTTCCGGCGCTGAACAAGGGCTTGAGGCCTTCTTCCGTTCGGCTACCGATTTTGAATATACGAAAGCCCTGCATGGTATCACGGCATCCAGCGCATTGATCGGTTGCGTTTTGGGTGGTATCATTTCCGGTGTGCTCGCTTCCCGTTTCGGACGTCGGAACTCCCTTCGTTTGGCGGCTTTGCTTTTCTTCCTTTCCGCTTTAGGATCGTATAATCCGGAGTTTTTGTTTTTTGAATATGGAAAACCCAGCGCGGAACTGTTGATTGCTTTTAATCTGTACCGTATTCTGGGAGGTGTTGGTGTAGGATTGGCGTCTGCGGTCTGTCCGATGTATATCGCCGAGGTAGCGCCGGCGCACATGCGTGGCCGTTTAGTATCGTGTAACCAGTTTGCGATTATCTTTGGTATGCTGGTTGTTTACTTTGTGAATTATTTGATCCGCAATCATCTTCCTGCGGCTGAAGCCATGGTTACTATTGGTTGGCGCCATATGTTTGTGAGTGAGGCGTTTCCGGCGGCTTTGTTTGGTCTGTTGCTCTTCTTCGTTCCGAAGACTCCACGTTACCTGGTATTGATCGGGCATCCCGATGAGGCTTTGAATGTGTTGGAACGTATTAATGGAAAGTCACAGGCGGTTGCCATTCTGGAAGACATCAAGGCTACCGTTAAAGAGAAAAGCGAGAAACTACTGACTTATGGCGTTGGTGTCATTGTCATTGGTATTTTATTGTCCGTATTCCAGCAGGCTGTGGGTATTAACGTTGTGCTCTATTACGCTCCCCGTATATTCGAAACGATGGGAGCTACCGGTGATGTTTCGATGATCCAGACTGTGGTGATGGGTATTGTAAACATCATATTTACCGTGGTCGCTATTTTGACGGTTGATAAGCTCGGTCGTAAACCTCTGTTGATTATCGGTTCTATCGGTATGATGACGGGTATGGCTGCATTGAGCGTTCTTTCGTTTATGGATGTGATCGGCTTTGCCGCCCTTATCTTTATCATTATCTATACAGCGTCGTTTATGATGAGTTGGGGGCCTATTTGCTGGGTGCTTATTTCCGAGATATTCCCTAATACTATTCGTGGAAAAGCCGTAGCTATTGCCGTAGCCGCCCAGTGGATCGCAAACTTCTTGGTATCCAGCACCTTCCCGTCTCTGTCCGGGTGGAGTGTTGGCGGAACATACTTGATTTATGCTACGTTTGCTTTGCTCTCCGCTTTGTTCGTCTGGAAATTTGTTCCCGAAACAAAAGGAAAGACACTTGAAGATATGAGTAGATTGTGGAAGTAGAAGTTAGGGGAGGGGAGGAGCTTCTACTTCCTTCCCTCCTTCATCATGATCTTTTTGAAGATAGCCGGATAAGGAGTTTCGAATTCCATTAACTCATTCGTTACCGGATGATAAAAAGAGAGTTTAAAAGCGTGCAAAGCCAAGCGGCCGAGCGGATTGTTTCCATCTCCATATTTCACGTCACCCAGTACCGGATGCTTAAGGTCTTGCATGTGAACGCGTATTTGATTTTTCCTTCCGGTTTCCAATTCCAGTTCAACAAGTGAATACCCGTTGGCGCGTTTGATCGTTTTGTAATGTGTGATCGCTTTGTCACCTCCGTTGTTTGTCATACTCGAATAGGTCACATACATTTTATTGTCCATCAGCCAGGAGCTGACAGTACCGTAGTCTTTTTCCATATCACCGGAAAGTACGGCAACGTATCGACGGTCTTTCACGATCTCTTCCCAATGATCCTGAAGGGTGAATTTTGTTTTCTCATCTTTAGCGAAGATAAGCAACCCCGATGTATCTTTATCTAAGCGGTGTACGATATATATCCGGTGCTGGCGTCCCGAATGTCGGACATATTCGTTAAGAATAGAATGGGCGGTACGCTCTTTTTGCTTGTCTGTTCCAATAGTCAGTATTCCCTCACGTTTCTCAATGACCAGGATATAGGCGTCTTCATATATGATCTTCAACAAGCGACTGTGAAATTCTTTTATCCCCTTATCCTTGTTGATTTGTACTTTCATACCGGGCTTCAAAGGAAAGTTATATTGTGTCGTAATGACGTTGTCTACATAGACTTTCCGCTTACTTAACAGGGATTTGGCTGTTGTACGGCTAATGCCGTCTTTAGCTTTCATTAGAAAGTCCATAAGCTCGCAAGGTTCCTTCACTGGGAAAGTCGTGAACTTTGCCTTGGCGCGTGCGACCAGATGCGCGGGTTTATCTTTCTTCTCTTTCTTTGCCATAGAATTGAAACGCAGATTATTTTTTGATTATTCTTTGATGTTTTTCTGTTCAAGTAACACCACATTCTCCACATGGTGGGTATGCGGGAACATATCCACAGGTTGCACTGCCGTCACCTTATATTTTTCGTCCAGTAGAGCCAGGTCACGCGCTTGGGTGGCAGGGTTACAACTTACATATACGATCCGTTTGGATTCCGCAAACAACAGGACATCAATCACGTCCCGGTGCATACCGGCACGCGGCGGGTCGGTAATGATTACGTCAGGGCGGCCATACCGGTTGATGAAATCTTGTGTGAGCATCTCTTTCATATCACCGGCAAAAAACAAGGTGTTGTCTATGCCATTGATTTGTGCATTGACTTTAGCATCCTCAATCGCCTCAGGCACATATTCGATTCCGATAACCTGGCGCGCCTGGCGAGCAACGAAATTTGCTATCGTACCTGTACCGGTATATAGATCATAGACAAGTTCATTGCCGGTTAGTCCGGCAAAATCACGCGCTATTTTATAAAGGTTATATGCCTGCCCGGAATTGGTTTGATAGAAAGACTTCGGGCCGATCTTAAAACGTAAGCCCTCCATCTCTTCGAAGATATGGCCATTTCCTTTGAAGGTTATGATATCCAGATCATTGATGGTATCGTTGCATTTATTGTTGACCACATACATCAGTGATGTGATTTCGGGAAAGGTGTCGGATGTATATTGAAGGATATCTTTGAAACGTGTCATTTCTTCCTCCTTTTCTATCTTGCAACTAAAAATAACCATCAGTTCCCCTGTTGAAGAGGTACGGATGATCAGATTGCGCAGCATACCCGCCTGGTTGCGTATATCAAAGAAAGAATAGTCATTTTCGTAGGCGTAGTCGCGTACAGCGTTACGAATCCGGTTGGATATATCGTCCTGTAACCAGCATTTTTCGATAGCCAATACCTTGTCGAATGCTCCGGGAATATGGAAACCTACGGCATTCATCTGGTCGTACGTTACGTTCCGCCTGATTTCCTCATTGGTAAGCCAGCGCTTATTGGAAAAAGTAAATTCGAGTTTGTTCCGGTAGAATTCGGTCTTTTCCGAACCCCATACGGGAGCTATTTCCGGTAGTTCGATCTTACCTATGCGGGTAAGGTTATCCGTTACCTGTTTTTGTTTGTACCGGATTTGCTCGGAGTAGGGGAGGACTTGCCATTTGCATCCGCCGCATATACCATAGTGCCGGCAAAAAGGAACTGCGCGCGTTTTGGCATATTTGTGAAAGTTCACGGCCTCCGCTTCGGCATATTGATTCTTTTTTTTCTTGATTTGCAGGTCTACTACATCGCCCGGCGCTACATAAGGAACAAAAATCACCAAATCGTTTACTTTTGCAATGGCTCTCCCCTCAGCGGCTACATCCGTTATCATCACCTTTTCGAGCAGGGGAAACTCCTTTTTCTTACGTGCCAATTCTACACCAGTTTAATAAATTAGTTCGCAAAAATAAGCAATTTTATTAGATTTCTGTGTATCGGATAAAAGATTCTACTTTGTAATGTCTAACTTGCAAATTAAGATATAAAAAAGTTTCTTGATTCCTGAAATATAAGTAGTTTTGTGGCATTAAAATTTAATCATTATTACTTTAAATAACTATTTATGGAAAGAAAAAGAGTTTATACTTTTGGAAACGGCCAGGCGGAAGGCAAGGCCGATATGAAAAACTTACTTGGGGGAAAAGGCGCAAATTTAGCTGAAATGAATCTGATCGGCGTTCCCGTTCCTCCGGGATTTACTATTACTACTGAGGTCTGTTCGGAATATTACGAACTCGGTCGGGAGAAGGTTGTCGCTTTACTTAAAGATGATGTGGAAAAGGCGATAGCCCAGATAGAATCATTGGTAAATTCCAGATTTGGCGATATAGAGAATCCGTTATTAGTTTCTGTACGTTCGGGCGCCCGCGCTTCCATGCCTGGTATGATGGATACCATCCTCAACCTTGGTTTGAACGACGAAGTGGTCGAAGGGCTGACCCGTAAAACGGGAAACGCCCGTTTTGCGTGGGATTCATACCGTCGTTTCGTGCAAATGTATGGTGATGTTGTGTTGGGGTTGAAACCTACGAACAAAGAAGACATCGATCCGTTCGAAGCGATCATTGAAGAAGTGAAACATGCCAGGGGTGTTAAATTGGATAATGAACTATCCGTAGATGACCTGAAGGAACTTGTCGCTAAGTTTAAAGTTGCAATAAAAGCCCAAACCGGAAAAGACTTCCCGGCTTCGGCTTACGAACAACTTTGGGGAGCTGTTTGCTCTGTATTTGATTCATGGATGAACGAGCGCGCGATCCTTTATCGTAAGATGGAAGGTATCCCTGCCGAATGGGGGACAGCCGTTAACGTACAGGCGATGGTGTTTGGCAATATGGGCGAAAGTTCCGCGACAGGCGTGTGCTTTAGCCGTGACGCCGGAAACGGTGAAGACTTGTTCAATGGCGAATATCTGATCAATGCGCAAGGTGAAGACGTTGTGGCAGGTATCCGTACTCCTCAGCAGATCACGAAAGTAGGTTCTCAGCGTTGGGCTGCTCTGGCCGGTGTCGGAGAGTCTGAACGTGCGGCGAAATATCCTTCCATGGAGGAAGTCATGCCGGAGATCTATGCCGAATTGGACAGATTGCAGACCAAGCTGGAAAATCACTATAAAGATATGCAGGATATGGAGTTTACCGTACAGGAAGGCAAGCTCTGGTTCTTGCAGACACGTAATGGTAAACGTACCGGCGCTGCGATGGTGAAGATTGCAATGGATTTGTTGGGCCAGGGAATGATCGACGAGAAAACAGCTCTTCTTCGTGTAGAACCTAACAAATTGGATGAGTTGCTTCACCCCGTATTTGATAAAAGCGCATTAAAGAACACGAAAGTTTTGACGCGCGGCCTTCCCGCCTCTCCCGGAGCGGCTACCGGCCAGATCGTATTCTTTGCCGATGACGCCGCAGAGTGGTATGCCGCCGGTAAACGAGTGATCATGGTACGTGTGGAAACATCTCCCGAAGACCTTGCGGGTATGGCCGTTGCAGAGGGTATCCTGACCGCCCGTGGCGGTATGACCTCTCACGCGGCTGTAGTCGCCCGCGGCATGGGTAAATGTTGCGTGTCGGGTGCGGGCGCATTGAATATTGATTATAAGAACAGAACAGTTGAAATCGATGGCGTTTTCCTGAAAGAAGGGGATTATATCTCTCTGAACGGTACAACCGGTGAAATCTACATGGGTAAGGTAGATACGAAAGCTGCTGAGCTTTCGGGCGATTTTGCCGAATTGATGAAACTGGCCGATAAATATACGCGTCTGAAAGTACGTACAAATGCGGATACTCCGCACGATGCGAAAGTCGCCCGTGATTTTGGAGCGATCGGTATCGGCTTGTGTCGTACGGAGCACATGTTCTTCGAAGGTGAGAAAATCAAAGCCATGCGTGAGATGATCCTGGCGGATGATGCCGAAGGCCGCCGCAAGGCATTGGATAAGATCCTTCCTTATCAACAAGCCGACTTCAAAGGGATATATAAGGCAATGGAAGGTTGTCCGGTGACTGTACGTTTGCTCGATCCTCCTTTGCATGAATTTGTTCCTCATGATGAAAAAGGACAGCGGGAAATGGCCGAAGCCATGGGGGTGAGCCTGCAATACATCCGGCAGCGTGTAGATGCGCTTCACGAACAGAACCCGATGCTTGGTCATCGTGGCAGCCGTTTAGGAAACACATATCCTGAGATCACTCAGATGCAGACTCGCGCTATTTTGGGCGCTGCGTTGGAACTAAAGAAAGAAGGTATAAAAGTATATCCTGAGATCATGGTTCCGTTGACCGGTATCTTGTATGAATTCAAAGAACAGGAAAAAGTGATCCGTGCGGAAGCCGCTGAATTGTTTGAGGAAGCGGGAGATAGCATCGACTTTAAAGTGGGTACGATGATCGAAGTTCCTCGTGCGGCATTGACGGCGGATCGTATCGCTTCTTCCGCTGAATTTTTCTCATTCGGTACGAACGACTTGACCCAAATGACTTTCGGTTACTCTCGTGACGATATCGCTTCGTTCTTGCCGGTCTATCTTGAAAAGAAAATCCTGAAAGTAGACCCATTCCAGGTGTTAGACCAGAATGGTGTGGGACAGTTAATTCGTATGGCTACGGAAAAGGGCCGCGCTATACGTCCTGACTTGAAGTGTGGTATCTGTGGTGAGCACGGTGGCGAACCGTCTTCGGTGAAATTCTGCCATAAAGTAGGTTTGGATTATGTGAGCTGTTCTCCGTTCCGTGTGCCGATCGCCAGATTGGCGGCGGCGCAAGCAGCGTTGGAAGACTAAGAAGCGTAAAGCGTAAATATTAATTATTATTGATAATTAGGCGGTATAGTGCTTGTGAGAGCATTATATCGCCTTTTCTTTGTTAATGTGGATTCCAAGGCGCATTAATAGTGCGTATTCAGTAAACGCGTCATATCCCGACGTAATAATCTCATATCCCGACGTAATAATTCAATAAGTCAACGACTTATCTGAATATTACGTCGGGATATGAACATTCGCCTTTTGGCGCACTACATACGGTATGGACATTGTTTATCTCCTGTCATTAATGGTTTAACATGCTATCATCCGATGTTTTTCAGGTAATGATACTTATATCCTCTTCTAT
>JAIRKY010000070.1 GCA_031259755.1 Mediterranea sp. (in: CFB group bacteria)
AAATCAAAACAGTTTCTAAATTAAATCGTTTGATTTTCCGGACGCGGTCATCATTCTTTTAACTTTAGCCAAGTCATGCCGAACCATGATCCGGACTAACTCCTTGAAACTTGTTTTCGTCGGATTCCACCCTAACACTGTTTTCGCTTTCGTCGGGTCGCCCAATAATTGTTCAACTTCCGCCGGACGGAAGTATTTCGGGTCTACTTCAATAAGTACGTTGCCGGTTTCAATGTCGATTCCTTTTTCGTTCACCCCTTCGCCTTCCCAGCGCAGGTTAATGCCTGTTTCGGAAAAAGCGAGGGTGCAAAATTCCCGGACGGAGTGGTATTCGCCTGTAGCGATAACAAAGTCTTCCGGAGTATCGTGTTGTAGCATAAGCCACATGCACTCTACATAATCCTTGGCATATCCCCAGTCGCGCATCGCGTTCAGGTTTCCCAGATAAAGTTTGTTTTGTTCGCCCAAGCGGATACGGGCTGCCGCCAATGTGATCTTACGGGTGACAAATGTCTCCCCGCGGCGTTCGCTTTCATGGTTGAACAGAATGCCGTTCACCGCAAACATGCCGTAACTCTCACGGTAGTTCTTAGTAATCCAGAAACCATATTGCTTGGCCACGCCATAAGGCGACCGGGGATAGAAGGGAGTCGTTTCCTTTTGGGGCGTTTCCTGTACCTTTCCGTAAAGTTCGGATGTGGACGCCTGATAGATACGCACCTTTTTCTCCAGTCCCAGAATGCGGACGGCTTCCAATATACGGAGCGTTCCCACCGCATCTGTTTCGGCCGTATATTCGGGAACTTCAAAACTGACCTTTACGTGGCTTTGGGCCGCCAGATTGTAGATCTCATCCGGTTGGACCTGTTGTATGATACGAACCAGTGAACTACTATCGGTCAAATCGCCATAGTGCAGGTTGACGGTTCGTTTCCGTTTCATGTCGCGCACCCATTCGTCAAAGTATAAGTGCTCGATACGTCCGGTATTGAACGAGGAAGAGCGACGCAGGATACCATGCACTTCGTAATCTTTTTGTAACAGGAATTCGGCGAGGAATGAACCGTCTTGTCCGGTAATGCCTGTAATCAGAGCTGTCTTCATATCAATCTATATTTTTTGTCCCGTATGGAATGATTCTTTTTCTGTGATCTTGTTTATAATTAAAGCGATGGCGCCGTCACCAGTAACGTTACATGCCGTACCGAAACTGTCCATCGCTATATATAAGGCGATCATCAACGCCAGCGTCGGTTCGTCGAAACCCAATACGGACTGGAGTACGCCGAGCGACGCCATGATCGCGCCTCCCGGAACGCCGGGGGCGGCTACCATCGTGATTCCCAATACGCATATAAATCCGGCGAACAACGGAAAGTTGTATGACATTCCCTGCATGATCATCAATGCTAACGCGCAAGCCGTTATTTTCAATGTACTGCCCGACAAATGAATGGTGGCGCAAAGCGGTATGACGAATTCCGCTATTTGGGGAGAGACGTTATTTTTAATGGTTCGCTCTAACGTTACAGGAATTGTCGCCGCCGACGACTGCGTACCCAAAGCGGTAAAGTATGCCGGCAACATGCGTATCAGCAGCTTTACAGGATTGCGCCGGGTAATGATCCCGGCTATGGAGAATTGCAGGAGCAATACGAATAGATGTATGCCGAAAATAACGCCAATGATCTGAATGAAGACCAACAGAATAGAATAAACCTGTCCGGAATGGGCCATACCCATAAAGATGCCGAAAATATAAACGGGCAATAAAGGAATGATCGCTTTTTCGATAACACGGACAACGATGTCCCGAAAGTCACGGGCGACATCTTTGAGGGAAGCGCTGTGAAGATGGGCCAACCCCAAACCAAGCGTGAAGGCAAGCGCCAATGCTGTCATTACGTTCATCAATGAAGGGATGGACACATTAAAATAAGGAAGTATTCCTTCGGAGTTGGCGGCTGCATCCAATGGATCTCCCGCCGGATCGATCATAGACGGAAACAGAGCGGCTCCCGTAAAATAAGAAATAAATCCGGATAGCAGCGTCGCGGCGTATGCTATCAGAACGGTTACGAGCAACAACTTTCCCGCTTTATCGCCGATATCGGCGATGGCGATGGTGACCAGCCCTATGATGATCAATGGAATGGAGAAACCCAGGAATTCACTGAACAGGGCGTTGAACGTCACAACGATCCGTACAACGGGCGCAGGCAGAAAGCTACCGAACACGATCCCCGCCAATATGGCAATGATGACACGTGATAACAAGCCTAAACGGATTTTCTTCATAACACTACTTACAAGCGATTTGCAAAAGTAGCAATATCTTTCTAAATTCTATCTTCCGAATCATGAACTTAAAAATATTTTTTGTACGTTTGTGCCTTAAATCAAGAAAGGATATCGAATGAATATATCTGTCGTTTATGATTTTCTCAGAAAGCTGGCTTCCAACAATAATCGTGAATGGTTTAATGAGCATCGGGACGAATATGAGAAAGCTCGTTTGGCATTTGAAAAGTTGGTGGCTACCGTCATTGAGCGTATATCCTTGTTCGACGAAACAATCCGGAGCGTACAAGTGAAAGATTGCACATACCGCATTTATCGGGATACCCGTTTCTCGCCCGATAAAACGCCGTATAAAATTCATATGGGAGCTTATATCAATGCCAAAGGAAAGAAATCAGATCATTGCGGCTACTATGTTCACGTAGAGCCGGGTAATAGCTTGCTCGCAGGCGGTACTTACCGTCCTTCGCCCAAGTTGCTGAAGGCTCTGCGCCAGGCGGTATATGATAATATTGACGAATACCGTTCTATTGTAGAAGATACTGAATTTAAAAGATATTTCCCCCAGATCGGATATAATTTTGTGAGAACCGCCCCCAAAGGATTTCCAAAGGATTTTGAGTACATCGATTATCTGAAGTGTAAAGAGTATAGTTGTGAATATGCGATTCCCGACAGCTTTTTTACTTCACCGGATGCGCTCGATCGTACCGGAGATATTTTCCGTCAGTTGAAACGTTTTTCGGACTTTATCAATTACACCATTGACGAGTTTGACGATTTAGATTCATATACAAACAAAACATAAAGATCATGGTAGTAGATACACTGGAAAATTTAGAGAAATACGCGTCATTGAACCCTTTGTTCGCACAAGCTATCGCGTACTTGAGATCAACCGATCTGAACGCGCTCGAAGTTGGAAAAACCGTATTGAAAGAGAATGATTTGATCGTTAACGTACAGCAAACGGCTCCAAAGACGAAAGAACAAGCTAAATTGGAAACCCATCATGCATTTATCGATATTCAAATCCCTCTTTCAGGAATAGAGGTGATGGGATATACCGCGGCTAAAGACTGTAAGCCTGCCGATGCTCCGTATAATGCGGAGAAGGATATTACTTTCTTCGAAGGACCGGCTGATGATTATATCACTGTGAAACAGGGAATGTTCGCTATATTTTTCCCGCAAGACGGACATGCTCCGGGTATTACCCCGACAGGAGTGAAGAAGATCGTCGTGAAAATAAAAGCTTGAACTAAAAACAACTACGATATGGAAAGAACCCTGAATCTGATCAAAAATGATCCTTGGTTAGAGCCTTTTAAAGGAGCTATTACCGGCCGTCACCAGCATGCGCTGGACAAAATCGCGGAACTGACCGATAACGGCCGGGAAACAATTGCAGAATTTGCTTCCGGGCATCTTTATTTCGGGCTGCATCGTACAGCTTCCGGATGGGTTGTCAGGGAATGGGCGCCCAATGCCACCCGTATCTGCCTGGTAGGCACATTCAATAATTGGGAAGAAAAAGAAGAATATGCCTTGCAACGCCTGGAAAACGGCAATTGGGAGATCAATCTTCCTGACGGGGCTATGGGGCACGGCGATCTGTATAAGTTCATTGTTTACTGGAACGGCGGATGCGGCGAACGTATTCCGGCGTATGCCACCCGTGTGGTACAGGATGAGAATACCAAGATATTCAGTGCGCAGGTATGGGCGCCCGAAAAGCCTTTCCAATTCAGCCGGAAACCTTTTAAGCCGGCCACTGATCCGTTGCTTATTTATGAGTGTCATATCGGTATGGCGCAGAGCGCCGAAAGAGTAGGTACGTATACCGAGTTCCGCGAAAATATCCTTCCCCGTATAGCTAAAGCCGGATACAATTGTATCCAGATCATGGCTATACAGGAACATCCGTACTATGGCAGTTTCGGTTATCATGTATCCAGTTTCTTCGCCGCTTCTTCGCGTTTCGGCACTCCGGATGAGCTGAAAGAGCTTATCGATACGGCTCATAGTTTGGGCATCGCGGTTATCATGGATATCGTTCATTCGCACGCTGTAAAAAATGAGGTCGAAGGATTAGGTAACTTTGCCGGTGATCCGAACCAGTATTTCTATCCGGACGGACGTCGCGAACATCCGGCGTGGGATTCGCTGTTGTTCGACTATGGTAAGAATGAAGTGTTGCATTTCCTTCTGTCAAACTGTAAGTATTGGTTGGAAGAGTATCATTTCGATGGATTCCGTT
This sequence comes from Mediterranea sp. (in: CFB group bacteria), assembly GCA_031259755.1. Lineage (GTDB taxonomy): Bacteria > Bacteroidota > Bacteroidia > Bacteroidales > Bacteroidaceae > Bacteroides. The sequence continues at coordinate 4,562 of JAIRKY010000070.1, forward strand.
TTGACGGCGTGACCTCGATGTTGTATTACAGTCATGGGCTGGGAGAGGCGTTCGTGAATTATGGCGACTATTATAACGGCCATCAGGACGATAACGCGATCTGCTATCTGACATTGGCCAATCAGGTGATCCATCAGGTAAATCCGGATGCGATCACTGTCGCCGAAGATGTATCGGGTATGCCCGGATTGGCGGCCAAATTCGAGGATGGCGGTTACGGATTCGATTACCGTATGGCGATGAACATTCCGGATTATTGGATCAAGACCATTAAAGAGAAGATAGACGAAGACTGGAGACCTTCCAGCATGTTTTGGGAAGTGACGAACCGTCGTAAAGACGAGAAAACGATCTCATACGCGGAAAGCCATGATCAGGCGTTGGTTGGTGATAAAACCATTATTTTCCGTTTGGTCAATTCCGATATGTATTGGCACATGCAAAAGGGCGACGAGAATTATGTCATACACCGTGGTATTGCGTTGCATAAGATGATCCGTCTACTCACAGCTTCTACCATCAATGGCGGTTACCTGAACTTCATGGGTAATGAGTTTGGACATCCTGAGTGGATCGACTTCCCGCGCGAAGGTAACGGCTGGTCGTATAAGTACGCTCGCCGCCAATGGGAACTGGTAGATAACAAAAAGTTGACTTTCCATTATATGGCCGACTTCGATGTCGATATGCTTAAAACAATCAAGAGCATGAAGTCTATTGAGAAATCTCCTGTACAGGAGATCTGGCATAACGATGGCGATCAGGTATTGGCTTACCGGCGTGGCGACCTTGTTTTCGTATTCAACTTTAACCCGGTGAAATCATTTACCGATTATGGCTTCCTGGTTGCCGCCGGAACGTATAAAGTGGTGTTGAATACAGACAATGCGGCGTATGGTGGAAACGGCTTCTCGGATGATAGCGTAAAACATGTCACGATACCCGATCCGTTATATGCCGGAGAAAAGAAAGAGTGGCTCAAGCTCTACATTCCGGCGCGTACGGCATTGGCGCTATCAAACAAATAAATCCGTCATTCATGTTTGCGACAGTGTGTGCGAATTATGGAAAAGAGAAAAAATGAAACAAATCACACGTCCACAATTTCTGATCGCCGCGCCTGCTTCGGGAGCGGGAAAGACATCCTTAAGTATAGGGTTAATGAAACTGCTTGCCCGTAAGGGAAAAAAAGTACAGCCCTTCAAATGCGGACCGGATTACATCGACATTCGTTTTCACGAAATCGCCGCAGAACGTCCATCCATCAATCTGGATACCTTTATGGCTTCCGAAATTCATGTAAAGCATTTGTATAATTGTTATTCGGATACAGCGGATATCTGTATTACAGAAGGTATGATGGGACTGTTTGACGGATACGACGGCAAAAAAGGATCAACTGCGGATATCGCCCGGTTACTCCGTCTTCCGATCATCCTGGTTGTAGATGCAAAGTCCACATCGTATTCGGTTTCCGCGCAAATTTACGGTTTTAAGAACTTCGACCCACAGGTTCAAATAGCTGGGGTGATCTTCAATCGTGTAGGGTCGGAACGGCATGAAACGATGCTGAGAAAAGCCTGTGAAGATGTGGGTGTACTTTGCTTGGGATGTATTCTTCGCAATGAAGAGCTTAGTCTGAAATCCCGTTATCTGGGACTTGATATTAGTCCCAAAGAAAATAAACAAACCATTGAAGCATGGGCCGACTTTATAGAAAAACAAATAGATTCGGACTTGCTTTTGGAACAGACCGCGCGTCCTTTCGTATGCGATACTCCCGCAATAAAGCCGAAAAATAACAAGTTGCGCATAGCCGTAGCCAGAAGTCAGGAATCATTCGCCTTTATTTATGAGGAAACGCTGACCAAGCTACGGGAATCAGGAAAGGTTATCTTCTTCAATCCGGAAACCGCCAAAAGGCTACCGCGCAACATCGACCTGCTCTATTTACCGGGCGGATATCCGGAGAAAAGAACAAGTGAACTTGTATCGAACCTGAACAAGAAAGATGACGGATCGCCCCGGCGCTGCATGATGGATGACGTGAAGGAATATGCTGAGAACGGCGGGCGTATACTGGCCGAATGTGGAGGTATGATCTATTTAAGTCGGGGCATTGACGATAAAGGCGGTTATAACACAATGACCAACGTACTTCCTTTCAGCATTACAAATCTGAAGAGCGCCCGACACCTCACCTTGGGGTACAGGCAGTTTGAGTATAACGGACAACAACTCCGCGGCCACGAATTTCACTATACCCAGTTCGAAGACGACCGGTTATCCATACCCTCTGTTGCACAAGTATACGATGCTATGAGCGAACCTGTCGCCACTCCGGTTTTCCGGTATAAAAACGTCATCGCAAGCTACACGCACCTGTACCTCGGCGAGACTGACATTCTAAAATTATGGAATGATGATCATAACCCCCGATAAACTATGAAACGAATATACACTCGGACAGGCGATCGCGGAACCACAGGTATTCATGGTGGCGAACGCGTAGATAAAGACGATATACGCATCGAAGCCAACGGATGCATAGACGAACTGAATGCCGTGATCGGCATCATTCGTTCGCTTCTTCCGGCAGAACACGCATGGCAGGAAATGCTTCATCGGATACAATATGAGCTGATGATCGTTATGAGCCACGTCGCCACTCCATCGGCCATCCGGGAGAAGAATCCAAATGCGCTTTCGGATAACCTCGCGGCCTGTTGCGAACAACAGATGGATGAGATGACCGCCCAATTGGCGGATAACGGTTACTTCATCCTTCCCGGAGGCGCTCCCGTATCAGCGCAATGCCAATTTGCACGTACCGTAGCCCGGAGAGCGGAACGCCGGCTATGGACATTGAACCGGAAAGATCCGGTTCCATACGAGATACTAACCTTCATGAACCGGCTTTCCGATCTGTTTTTCGTTATGGCGCGTTTTGATATGCAACAACAAAACCTGCCGGAAGAACGGTGGCAGTCATTCGCATATAAGAAAAGATCACCTGATGACTAAGCGACAATTGCATCCTGTAATGTTTGCAGGTACAGGTAGCGACGTAGGCAAAAGCGTTATCGCCGCCGGATTCTGCCGGATCTTCAAACAGGATGGGTACTCCCCCGCCCCATTCAAGGCGCAAAACATGGCGTTAAACTCCTATGTCACCCCGGAAGGGCTTGAGATCGGGCGCGCGCAAGCCGTTCAGGCGGAAGCGGCGGGTATCCCCTGCCATACGGATATGAACCCGCTATTACTGAAGCCGTCGTCCGACCATACATCACAAGTTGTGTTGAACGGTAAACCGGTTGGCAATCACAACGCATACGATTACTTCCGCAAAGAAGGACGGGAAGAACTTCGCCGCGCCGTTTATGAAGCTTTCGACCGGTTAGAGAAACGATACAATCCGGTGGTCATGGAAGGAGCGGGAAGCATTTCGGAGATCAATCTCCGCGAAAGCGACCTGGTCAACCTGCCGATGGCTATACACGCGGGAGCGGACGTCATACTTGTCGCAGATATTGACCGGGGTGGCGTCTTTGCCTGCGTATACGGTTCGATCATGCTCCTCAACAACGAAGAGCGACGCCATATCAAAGGCATACTGATCAATAAATTCAGGGGAGACATCCGATTGTTCCAACCGGGCATTGGCATGTTGGAAGAACTGTGCGGCGCGCCCGTCGTGGGAGTCGTACCTTATTATAAGGACATCTATATCGAAGAAGAAGACTCCGTGGCGCTTCAAACGAAACAGATGCAAGCAGCCCGTGGAAAAATAAACATCACCGTAGTCCTGCTCCGTCATTTATCGAATTTCACGGACTTCAATACACTGGAACGCGACCCGCGCGTCCATCTGTTCTACACAAACAATACGGAAGAGATCATGAAGGCGGATATCATCCTGCTTCCGGGGAGTAAGAGTACGCTGTCCGATCTTTATGAGTTACGCCGTAACGGAGTAGCGCAGGCGATTGTCCGCGCACATCGGGAAGGAGCTACGGTCGTGGGGATCTGCGGCGGTTATCAACTGATGGGACAAGAGGTATGCGACCCCGATCGCACGGAAGGAGAAATCGAAAGATTGCCCGGATTAGGATTACTGCCCGTAACTACCCGCATACAAGGCGAAAAGATCACCCGCCGGGTGAAATTCCATTTCCGCGATTCGGAGGATATATGCGAAGGATACGAAATACACATGGGCGCTACCATACCCGTGGAAGGCGAAAAAGAATCTCCCTTAAACTTCCTTCACTGCGAATCGCGAACAGACGGATACTTCAAAGATCATACCTGTATGGGAACATACATACACGGTATACTGGACAATCCATCCTTCATAGATTATCTGCTGAAACCGTTCGCAGATAAGCCGGAGAAAACGACCTTCGATTATAAGACGTTCAAAGAAGAGCAATACGACAGACTGGCCGATCATATACGCAGCCACGTCGATATTCCATTGATCTATAAAATCTTATCGAACCATGATCAGAGGACACGGAGATGACATTCACGCATTTAACCGCCCCATCCTGAGCAATTTCAGTTCCAATGTAAGCTATGGAGCTGATCTGTCGGGACTGAACGCACACCTGTGCAACCGGATCTCGTCTATAACCAATTACCCGGAGCCGGAGCCTTATACATTGGAAAAGAAGCTGGAAACGGTTCACCATCTACCGCCCGGATCGGTTTGTGTGACGAATGGCGCGACGGAAGCGATCTATCTGATCGCTCAGACATTCAGGGGAACAAGCTCGGCGATCTTTGTTCCAACGTTCGGCGAGTATGCCGATGCATGCCGCATACATGGACATCAGGTCACGTCAATCCATGGACCGGAACGCATACCCGGACAGATAAGAATGGTGTGGATATGCAACCCCAATAACCCTACCGGAGCGATGTGGGACAAAACGCAACTCACATCGCTTATCCAATCTCATCCGCAAGCCTGCTTCGTCATTGATCAGGCATACGAGCACTTCACGGAAAAGGACATATTCTCTCCCGAAGAAGCCTGGTGTTTTCCCAATGTGATACAACTACATTCGATGACCAAGCGATATGCCATACCCGGATTACGTTTAGGATACATCACGGCTTCCTCCGGATGGATACAACGTTTACGAACAAACCGTATGCCATGGTCGGTGAACCGGCTGGCCATTGAAGCCGGTTTGTATCTGACGGAGCGTAACATCACATACAGCATGGATATACAAACTTATCTGGCAGAAGCCAACAGGCTGAAAGAAGCGCTGGAAGCCACAGGAGCCATCGATGTCCGGCCGACAGATACGCACTACATGCTTGCCCGTCTACGTTTCGGCAAAGCCAAAGCATTGAAAGACTTTTTAGTCAACGAACACGGCTTCCTTATTCGTGACGCCTCAAACTTCGAAGGATTAAGCGAAGGCTTCTTCCGTGTCACGGCGCAATCACCCGAAGAAAATAAGAAATTAGTGGATTACATTAACGAATGGCTTGACCTGTGATCACACATATCGCATATTTCACGCTTCCTTTACTCATCGGATGGATAGGAGATAAGATTCTGGGAGATCCCGCTCAACTCCCCCACCCCGTCGTGGGTTTCGGCAAACTCATAGCGTGGGGCGAACGCCGGTTTAACAAGGGCGTCCATCGGGTGTGCAAAGGAGGAGCATGGTCTGTCTTCCTGATTCTCTTGGTCTTTACCGCCTCCGTTCTCCTTTTATACAGCGCCGCTCAGCTATCGATCTGGCTTTATATGATGACCGGTTCCCTGTTCGTATTCTACTGTCTGGCCGGAACAACCCTGATTCGCGAGGTGCGCATGGCCTTTCAGGCGGTTGACCGCTCCCCGGATGAAGGCAGGCGACAGGTTGGACGCATCGTCGGCCGGGACACATCCGGGTTGTCTGCACAAGAAGTACGCACCGCGGCGCTGGAAACATTAGCCGAAAATTTAAGCGACGGCGTTATAGCTCCCCTGTTCTGGTATTCCGTACTTGGTGTTCCGGGTATGCTAACCTACAAAATGATCAACACGTTGGATTCCATGATAGGATATAAGAACGAACGGTATCAACAGTTCGGAAGAATAGCGGCGCGTATGGACGATGTCGCGAACTACATCCCCGCCCGTCTGACAGCCGGGCTAATGATTACAGTTAGCAGACGGCGGTCGCTTATGGCGTTTGTCCGCAACTACGGCAACCAACATGCCAGCCCGAACGCAGGCTACCCCGAAGCCGCGCTGGCAGGAATACTGAATTGTCGTTTCGGCGGTCCGCACAATTACTTTGGAGAATCCGTCTATAAGCCTTATATTGGCTATAATGAACGAAAACTGACAAACGCCGACATGAAAAAGGCCATCCGGATCAATCAACAAACAGAAGTCGCCATGATAATAGGGATAGTCATCATCCGATTATTTATTATTTGCGCTATATTTGCAGGATAAATATAACAACTAAATGACAACAGAAATTATATTTGACAGTCCTCAAAAGAGTTATTGGATTACTACTGTAAATAAAATCTGTAAGAGTGATATTATATTGAAAAACGACAGTATTAATCGGGTAAATCTATCTAAGTAGATGTTCATAATTATTTTACACATAATAAAGATGTCGTATCTTAACGAACAATGATATATTGAGAATTGTTAGCAATGAAGGGTTACTTTTATGTTACCCGAATAAAAATCCCGTTAAAGTTTTCCCTTTAAATTATGATTTTAAGGGAACTTTGATTTACTTTGATCTTTCAACGTCAGGATTTGAAGTTGAAGAAATAATTTCTGGTGTAAATGTAGGATAAAGATATATGACCGTGAACGTAGTATTAAAAGAAATTCTGAAAAACAGGACATATCCTGAAGGAGGTTCTGTTCTGTATAGCATTGCTGAAGAAGCTATAAATAATGGGAATAAAATACTTCTTGATATGATAGAAGTTGATTCTGTCCCTACTCTATTTATGAACACGTCTTTTGGCGATTTGATCATTAATTATGGGATTAATGAAACTAAAAGTCTCTTTATTTTTAATAATATATCTCGTTCTCAATTAGAACGGATACAAAAGTATTTTAATGATTTTCAGACTTTGATAGAAAAAAAAGAAAAATAGCCGATTAAACCTCTATCTGCACAACCGCGCCATAAGGCGGGATCGAACAGAAGATGTCTTCCGGTTTCAATAACCCCGCATAGACTTGAGCGCAGGCAAGTACTCCGCCATGTGCAAAAACAGCGATATGCTTATAGTTCCGTTGTTTCATTTCATCCAGGAAAGAAGAGACGCGTTGGAATTGCATCATTAAAGATTCTCCTCCGGTGGCCGGTACATTCAGGAAATCATCAAACCATTCCTGTATCCGGGGATCGGTTATCCGGTCAAACCATTGCATCTCCCATGCTCCGAAATTCAACTCTTTCAGGCGATCGTCGCGGATAGCGTCAGGATAGCCGCAATAATCCGCAAGTTTTGTACAACGGGATAGCGGGCTTGTAAATACCCTGTCAAGATCCTCACCGGTAATGCGCTTGCGAGTAGCGGCAGCTTCCTCCGGAAATGTATCTTTCAACGGTACATCCGTCTGTCCATAACAAACGCCTTTGGGAACATCGACCGAAGTGTGCCGTATCAGTTTAACCTTCATTGATTTACGAGTTAAAAGAATGATTATGGATCAGAAGAACAACGCCAAGGTAAAACGAGAGTTCACATAACAAGGCGGTCGCCCCGCAACAATCGCCTGTATATCCCTGCAAACGTCTTTTCATAAGCAGATAGAGCAGGAAAAGAACCGCTAAAGGCAGTACGGCGGCCGGCCACAAATATACCGGCGACAGAACCGATAAAGGAATAATCCCACAACACAGCGCAAACAGGAATGTTCCGAAACCCATCCGGGCGTAAACCGTTCTGATTTTGCTCTCTTCCTCTCTACGGGCATAAGGAAGCAGGCGGATCAACTGACCGGCGACAAATTTACTCCAGGCGTCTCCGGCGATAACCACCCAGCAAGCTAAGGGTACGGGAATCGCGCTGAGCAAAGCCCACAAAAGAAGAAAATAGAAGATCAGGCCAATGGCCCCATAACTCCCTGTATGCGAATCTTTCATGATGGCCAGTATCCGTTCTTTGGCGGTCGCGCCGCCGAACGCATCGAAAAAGTCGGCCAGCCCGTCTTCATGCAGCGCCCCCGTCAGACACAGACGGCCGATCATGGCCAACAATACAGCTACGCCCGCAGGCAAAACCAATGAAGAGACCCACAACACGGCAGCGGCAAACCCTCCCGTCAGCCATCCGGCCAACGGCCAATAGTTCACCACATACCTGAAGTTCTCCGCGGGAACTTCTTTTATTCTCCAGAAAGGTAGCCGGGTAAAGAAGATAAGAGCCGCCAGTAGTTTCATCGTTAAAAATATTTGGTAACATTGGTTTCCTGGAAACTGTCCATCTCATTCATCATCCGTACGGCCGAGTCTACGATCGGATAAGCGCATATTGCGCCTGTACCCTCTCCCAACCGTAATCCCAGATCCAGCAACGGCTTAACGTTCATGTGTTCCAATAGCCGCTTATGCCCCGTTTCATCCCCCTGATGGGCGAATATGGCATAATCCGTAACCTGCGGATATAATATGGAGGCGACAAGGATACAGTTGGTCATGATGAAACCATCCACAAGAATGATCATTCTCCGTTCGGCGGCTTCCAACATGCCGCCGATCGCCATGACCATCTCGAGGCCGCCGAAATAGGACATAAGATCGAGCGGGGAACGGTCGCCGGAGTAATTCTCCATAGCCCTTTTCAGCACGGAATATTTACGGCGGACCCCTTCGCTATCCAGGCCGCTACCGGCTCCCACACACTTCTCAAGAGGAATACCGGTAAAATAACTCATCCAGACAGATGAAGGCGAAGTATTCCCGATACCCATCTCGCCAAAGCCGATGACATTGCATCCTTCATTGAAACTCTCACGCACCGCAGCCGCGCCATGTTCTATACACTGTTTCATTTCGGCCTTTGTCATCGCAGGCCCATAACAGAAATTCGCCGTTCCTCTACGTACCTTGCGATCGATGACCCCGCTACCGGCAGGAAAATCATGATCCACTCCGGCGTCCACCACTTTCAAGGTAAATCCATGCTGCTTGCAGAAGAAATTCACGCCCCCCCCACCCTTGGGAAAATGAAGGGTCTGTTGCCAGGTCACTTCCTTAGGCGACAGGCTGACACCCTCATCGGCAATACCGTGATCGGCGGCGAAAATGATCGCATGAGGATTCCTTAGCGCCGGACTTGTCGTCTGCTGGATCATCGCGATCTGCAACGCGATCTCTTCCAGTCTCCCCAACGCGCCTTTCGGCTTGGTCAGGTTATCGATCTTATGGATGATCCTTTCGCGGATAGCGTCATCCGGCTTCGTAATGTTGAATATCTTCATAATATGTAAGCTATTTCATTCTCATCGGTATCCCCGATACCATGAAAACAACCTGATCGGCCTGTTGCGCGATGTATTGATTTACCCATCCTTGCAGATCCGTAAACTTGCGTTGCGTTTCATTTCCGGAAACTCCGCCCATTCCAATTTCATTCGTGACGAAAATGAACGTGGCATCCTGCGCCGTGAACTTATCAAACTCGGTCTTTATGGCTTCAAGAGATTCGTCTACACCGGAATTGAGATCGAAAAAGAAATTGGCGCTCCACAACGTTACGCAGTCAACTAAAACCACACGGCCTTTCAGTCGATAGCGGCTCAATTCCTTCTCTTCCTCGATGTTGGTCCATTCTTTACCCCGCCTGGCCTGATGATGGATCACCCGCCGGCGGAACTCCTCATCCCGGATACGGGACGTGGCGACATAGACCGGGGTCGCCGAAAGAGAAAGCGCCAACTTCTCTGCATAACCGCTTTTCCCCGAACGCGAACCTCCGGTAATAAGGATGATCTGTTTCATGTAGATTCATGATGAATGAATCGCAAAGATACTGTTTTTCAAAAAAACAACGGAAGATTATTGATGAATATAATAAAAAGCATGACGATACATTCATTCAATCGCCAGGCTTGCAAATATGCTTCTCTTTAACTTATCGCTTTCTTCCGGTTCAAGGGTATACATCATACTTTCTCCGGTCAAGATCGCTTTCGCCTTTTCCGCTTCATTTGTTGATCCGGAATACTTCTTCAGGAGACTTTCCCATTTGGTATAAGCCTCCGAAGAAATATTCAACGCACAACAAATAAACTCATCATCCCTTAGAAAATCTTCTACCTTATAATTAATCTTAGAATTCACGTCATTGATAACTTTGTATCAAAGAGACGTACGTCTCACGGGTATGTACTCAACTAAGAGATTCCGGTAAGATCATTTTTAAAACGTTCGGACTTCCGCTATATATAATCATTGAAAAGGTGGGAACAGATGATGTGCATGGGATCTGACAAAATGTCAATCCGCAAAAAAAGCCCATGAAAGCAAGAATACCGGGCGGATCTCTAAAGAACGCCTGCAAATCGCATTTCGTAAAAACAAAACGGTCGGCTATACCGGAATCTGGCGTCTTTATGCTATATTGTAATATGGAATAACATAAAATCGCCGCTTATTTTTGCATCTATGCAGCAAAGTAATACATTAAAATCGTACGGAAAAGACGGGAAAACAGGAAAAGAACGGCTCAAGATCTTTTCTAAAGGAATGCGACAGGCCGTTCTTTGTTTTCAAAAACCCGTATAATTACAAAACGGGGCGTTTTTTCTGGCTTGACCGGTTCCCTGTTAAACACGCCGATTTCCCTGTTAACCAAAACCGGTGGCCGTGTTAAACACGATGGGGTTCCGTGTTAAACACGGACGGTTGGTGTGGTTAACAGGAAAGTTGAGTTGTTTAACAGAAAAATCGGTGGGGTTACAGCGTAAACCTTGCAATAACCTGAATTTGGTTGACTGTTTTATCTTATCCCTGAATTTGGTTGGCTGTTTTTCGTTTTATCGCTGAATCCGGTTGACCATTCAACCGCCATTCTGAGCC
>JAIRKY010000071.1 GCA_031259755.1 Mediterranea sp. (in: CFB group bacteria)
CAAACTTACATAAAAATCTTGATTTATAAGCGTGTTCAATAAAAATAAAGACCACTCCGTTCGTTCATTCTTCGAGATTCCCGAATTATTAGTATCTTTCAAGTGTAACCAAAATAGTACTAATTATGAGGAACGTATGTGGTCTTGATGTGCATAAAGATAGTGTTTTTATGTGCATTCTCAAAGAAAATGGTGATAAAATCGAAGAAAAGTTCAGTGTATTAACTCCTGAGCTAGACCGTCTTCGTGATTTATTAGTGTCTCACTCTGTGAGTGAAATCGCTATGGAAAGCACCAGTATTTATTGGATTCCTATCTGGGGTGTATTATGCAGTGATTTTGATGTAAAACTTGTCAATCCTTACTTCATCAAGCAGCTTCCCGGTCGTAAGACCGATGTAAAAGATGCTCAGTGGATTGCTACCGTTCTACAGAAAGAGCTGATAAAGGGTAGTTTTATACCTGATCCTATCATTCAGGAACTCCGCCTTTACGATAGAAGAATCTTTTATCTGAACCGTAATTTGCAACGTGCAGAACAAGCCATTGATTTTATCTTGCAACGCTGTAATATCCGTTTAAGTAATTATGTAAGTGATATTGGCGGCAAATCCATGCAAAAGGTCATAGATGCTATTATTCAGGGTATAACAGACCCCGAAATACTCTTGTCCTTAGTACATAAGCGTACCCGTAACAGGCATGGAGATACCACAATCAAGGCAGCGCTAACAGGGGTTATTTCGAAAGCTGATCGCAGGATGATCAAATTCTCACGGGAAGAGACAATAATGTATGAACGCCAAATACAGGAATGTTATGATCAAATGAAAGAAATATGCAACTCATGCTTTACCCAAGAGATAGAACTCCTGAAAACAATCCCAGGAGTAAAAGAGGATTCTGCTATGAGAATTGTTGCAGAGATAGGAGTAGACATGAAAGCATTTCTTACAGCTTCCGCTATTGTTGGATGGGCAGGGTTAAAACCCGGAAATGAAGAAAGTGCAGGAAAAATCAAAGGAAGAAAGACATTGCATGGAAACAAATATTTAAGAGTTTTACTTATTCAATGCGCATGGGCGGCTTGCAGAACCAAAGAATCCGGATTCTTTTATAAGTATCATACTCTATCCAAGAGGATGAATCATAACAAAGCATTGTTGGCGAATGCCAGAAAACTATTGGTAATCATTTGGAATATATTGAAGAAAAAACAGACTTACGTTACCAAACTTCTCCCAGCGTAAGACTATGGAAGAAAGACAGATAACAGATATAGGTAAGACCCTTATATTTGTGGTGGGAAAACCCCGTGTTTGCAAACTGGTATCAAACTATATCTGTACACCAAAATGTGTTTGAGTTAGAAAGCTCGAAGAGGAAATTAATATACTAAATTCCAAGAAGAGGACAATGGGGAGAGCACGTGTTCTTTATTTATAGAGGAAATATACAAAAAATGTATGAATTTAACCTTTTAGCATCAACAAAAATAGTAATAAGCAAAAAAAATAAGATTGCATTGACTTTACATCAACGTTAATAGGAACTTCACCGGCAGATAAAGCTATTTTAGGAATTACCTATTATGAAATTTGTAATAGTTGAATAAATAAAGTACTTTTGCGTCTATTAAATAAGTGTTTAAAAACATAATATTAGAAACTAAACTATAAGAAACTGTTTTGATTTTATTTTTTTATCCTATTGAGCATAATTTGTATCATTGTCAAATATATCATGGTTTGTGAGGCATCGGGCAGTACTTCGAAAAAAGTCTCACCAGTCTCACTAAACCAAATAACCAACTCATTACTAATAGATATAAAAAAATAAGTCGACGTAATATTTCAATAACTCGACGTAATGATCAGATAACTCGACGTAATATGAAATTATTACGTCGGGTTATTCTTCTATTTTCCCTGTTAACCAAAACAGGTGTCCGTGTTAAACACGATGGGGTTCCGTGTTAAACACGGACGGTTGGTGTGGTTAACAGGAAAGTTGAGTTGTTTAACAGGACTAATCTTACATCGAACTCACGTTATTTTATGTATATTTGTGGCTCTAACGTCATAAACGGTTTATAGTATGAAAATATTCCATTACCTGGCCATTGCCTTGTTCGCGTTTGGTTCATGTCATAACGGAAAGACGCAAAAAGAACAAACCACAGAAAAAGTACAGGAAACTCCGCGTTTCACTTTGCCGGAAATTCCCGCCATGTACACTACTCCGGAACAACAGGCCGAGTTTCTGGTAAAGCGCTATTGGGACAACTTCGATTTCACGGATACCACTTGCATACATCTGCCGAAAATCACCGAACAGATCTATGCCGGCTTTCTTGATGTAGCCAATCACACCTCTATGGAATCTGCTTATGACGGCATGAAACGAATGATGACAAATGCCGGAAAAGATAAGAAAGTATTCGATTACTTTGTATCCCTGGCCGACAAGTTCCTTTACGACCCCAACTCTCCTTTCCGCAACGAAGAATTTTACATAGCCATACTGGAAAAGATGATCGAGACGGATATGCTGGATGACGTGGAAAAATCACGTCCGCGATATCGTCTGAAACTGGCCCTGAAAAACCGTTTGGGGACAAAAGCGCTTAACTTTACTTATACCCTGTCGTCCGGAAAACAGGGCGCGTTATATGGTTTGCCGGAGGAATATACCCTTGTATATATCAACAATCCGGGATGCCATGCTTGTGGCGAGATCACCGAAGGCTTGAAACAGTCGGGAGTGGTGCAATACTTGCTTTCTGAAAAACGGATGACGATCCTTTGTATCTATCCCGATGAAGACCTGGGAGAATGGAAAAAGCATCAGGACGACTTCCCGCCAAGTTGGATCAATGGTTATGACAAAGGCGCTGTGATCCGCAACAAAGACCTGTACGATCTGAAGGCAATACCCTCTTTATATCTGTTAGATAAGAACAAAACCGTTCTGTTAAAGGACGCTACACTCCCCCAAATAGAACAATACCTGGATAACAATATAAATTAGTTCAGGATCTCCTCTCTTTTTTGTCATATTGACATCCGGCAATGAATCAGTACAAAATTGGCTTGTTCGTGTTTCCGTCGGATTGTAATTGTAATGGGATGGGTACGCGTTCATTCGCGTACCCATCTCCGGCGTTTCTGTGTTTAAATCCCTGGCTGGAACAGGGAAGTTCCTCATGGTTGAGCGTTGAGCTTAAAGCATGGCTTTCACTTGCTTGTACACGTTATCGGCAGTGAAACCGAGTTTTTCGTCCAGCACCTTGTATGGAGCGGAGAAGCCGAATGATTCCAGTCCGAATACCTTTCCGTTAGCGCCGGCCAGCCCTTCAAGATTGACGGGAAGCCCGGCAGTCAGACCGAATACTTTTGCTCCTTTGGGAATGATTGATTCCTGATAGGCCGCTGTCTGGCTACGGAACAATCCTTCCGACGGTACGGAAACGATACGGGTCCTGACGCCGTCTTTGTGAAGCAGTTCGGCTCCGGCAACCAGCGTAGAGACTTCGGAACCCGAAGCGATCAGGATAACATCTGGATCAGCGTCGGCCCCGGCAATGATGTATGCGCCTTTAGCTGCTTGCCCGTAGTCTGTTCCTTCCGGAAGCCTGGCGATGTCCTGGCGGGAGAATATCAATCCGGTAGGCGTTGTTGTATTCTCCATGGCCAGTTTCCATGCTACTGTCGTTTCATCGGCATCAGCCGGACGAAGTACCAGCATCGAATTGTATCCCTTGTGGTTTTTCAGTTTTTCCATCAGCCGGATCTGGGCTTCCTGTTCCACCGGTTCGTGCGTAGGTCCATCTTCGCCTACACGGAACGCATCGTGTGTCCAAATGAACTTCACAGGCTGTTCCATGATGGCTGCCATACGTATGGCCGGTTTCATGTAATCGGAGAATACGAAGAATGTACCGCAAGCGGCGATCACACCGCCATGAAGCGACATACCGATACAGACGCAAGCCATCGTCAGTTCGGAAACACCGGCCTGGAAGAACGCGCCGCTGAAATCACCCTTCCTGAACGCGTGCGTTTTCTTCAGGAAACCATCTGTCTTGTCGGAGTTGGACAAGTCGGCGGAAGCAACGATCATGTTTTCCACTTGTGTGGCCAACGCGCCAAGAACGGTTGCCGAGGCGTTACGGGTTGCCGCGCCTGGTTTTTGCTCGATAGCCAGCCAGTCAACTTCGGGCGCTTTGCCCGAGAAGAACTGTTCCAGCCTGGCAGCGAGCTCAGGGTTCGCTTTCGCCCAGGCTTCTTTATCCTTGCGCTTGTCGGCGACAATAGCTTTCAGTTC
>JAIRKY010000019.1 GCA_031259755.1 Mediterranea sp. (in: CFB group bacteria)
CCATTTCGAACAGAGAAGTTAAGCCTTGTTGCGCCGATGGTACTGCGTAAGAGTGGGAGAGTAGGTCGTTGCCGTTTTAGTTGAAGCCCCGTTATCGTGATCACCCAAGGTGAGAAGGAGAGAAACGGGGCTTCTTTATTGGTATGCGTTTTAAAATATAAGTTTATTGCAGTGCAACTCTACTCCTGCGGAGGTTATGTCTGCTT
The DNA here is from genome assembly GCA_031259755.1 of Mediterranea sp. (in: CFB group bacteria). Lineage (GTDB taxonomy): Bacteria > Bacteroidota > Bacteroidia > Bacteroidales > Bacteroidaceae > Bacteroides. The sequence continues at coordinate 207 of JAIRKY010000019.1, forward strand.
CTATGGGTGGGTTTTGTTTGGAAAGTTTAATATCAATGGCTTCAATCGTGGGATATTCGGCAAATAATCTGCGTACGATCCTTCCGGCAACGTGTTCCAAGAGTTTGGAATGAATTGCCATTTCTTCAGATACACTCTGATATATATCCGCGTAGTTTACAGTCAAAGACAAATCGTCACTCTCTATTGCTTGTCTGAGATCAACTTTGAGTTTCAGGTCAATAAAGAAAGTATTGCCTACTTTGGTTTCTTGCGAAGATACTCCGTGGTAGGCATAAATGGATATGTTATCCAGATAAATATAGGAGTTCATGTTCTTTCTTTTTTAATTCTCGATTAGAATTCCGGATCCCTTCCGGTTTGTTTAATGAGTTCTTTGATCTTCTCATTCAGGCTATCTGCCTTCATGAGTTGCTCAAGTGTCAAATGCATTCGGTAACGCCAATAATGTTTAGGGTTGGCCGGAATATTGATGCGTTCTTCGTATACATTCGGATTCCTCCATTTACCATCTATTGCCATCCAATCCTGAAGAGCGAGAATACATAACATTGAATTACTGTAAAGGTGGTTGCGTACTGCTTCCTCGCATAATTCGGGAGTCGCTACAGCCGGGGCGGCGCCATAATGGCCTAACCTGTGGTTATAGTAGCGCTGTGTCTGTTGAAAATCTTCTTCCCACCAACCACGTAAGGTAGACATATCGTGTGTAGATATGGTACAAACCGAGCGATATGGATATTCGTTCAGTACGCCGAATTCGTATGATGAATTTTTAGGCATACGCTGAACTTCCAAGCTAAGTATATGTAAATCATTCATAGCGGTAGCTACGCTGTCAGGGATCATTCCTAAGTCCTCGCCACAAACCAACATCCGGGTAGATTGCGTCAGTTGAGGCAACTTATGCATGGCCTGTTGATACCAGAAACTGTTATGGCGGTGGTAATAGTACTGATCATATAAGCGGTTGAATGCCGCTTGTTCCCAGTCGGATAGTGCACGATAGATAAAGTCGTGTTGTACACTGATTCGTGGGTGGTATTTCTCTTTATCTTTGTGATCGCGTACAAAGAGAACGTCACTGATTAAGGAATACAGTCCGTCACGGATCCAGATACTATCGTTATCGTTCTTTCCGGCAAAGAATGTTTCAACTTTTCGTTGAGTATCGAATTCCGATCGCATACGATATATTTCCCAGCTATTTGTTGTCTCGATGAATGTTTCTTTTACATATCCGGTATGTGGTCCAAACACCTGTTGAAGGAATGTTTCGTGGATATACGGCTGCAGGAAGAATTCTTCGCGGAAGCTTAATCCGTAACTTTCGATTTCTTCACGTGACATAGGCAGTGCGGGTACAAACTGTCCCAATAATCCGTGTACGGCATCCATGGGAATCTGCCAGATACGAAAGAAGCCAAGGATGTGGTCAATACGGTAGGCATCGAAGTATTCCGACATTTTATGGAATCGTTTCATCCACCATTTATAACCGTCCCTTTCCATCACGTCCCAATTATATGTCGGGAATCCCCAGTTTTGGCCGTTGACGGAGAAATCATCGGGTGGAGCGCCTGCTTGTCCGTCAAGATTGAAATAATAGGGTTCTATCCATGCTTCCACGCTATTCCTGCTAATACCGATGGGAATATCTCCTTTCAGAACCACACCATGTTTGCGGGCGTATGTCGTTGCTTCCAATAACTGTAAATGGAGATTGAATTGTATGTAGTAGTAGATGGCGATTTGCGAATAATGTGCACTGCCGGGCCGACAAAGGAAATCAATTTCTTCGTGGTTATATACGGCATATTCCGGCCATTCGCGGAAGTTCGCGGTTTTATAAATATCGCGCAGGTAGCTGAATGCTGCATAAGGTTGTAGCCATTCTTTGTTTGATTCGAAAAAGAAGCAGAAAGCATCTGATGCCAATACCTTATTTCCTTCTTGTTCAAAAATTGACTTGAAGTATTCCCATTTAGCTTGGTCAACAGCTTCGTAGTTAACGGTAGAAAGAGCGTTCAATTCCTTTTGCTTATTGGAGAATTCCACCATTTTCTCTTTATCTTTAAGTTTTCCTATTTTGCTCATGTCCATGTATAGCGGGTGGAACGCATAAATGGATATGCTATTGTAGGGATAAGAATCTGTCCATGTATGAGTAATGGTTGTATCGTTGATCGGCAGGATCTGGATAAACTTCTGGTTGGTGCAAATCGCCCAATCGACCATCTTCTTCAGGTCACCGAAATCACCGATATTGAAACTGCTTTCCGAGCGCAACGAAAAGACGGGAATAGCTACCCCGCTACCTTTCCATGTCGGCAAATCGAAGTAGGCATAGCGGTCGGATATGATGCAGGTTTCATTTTCCCTTATCTGTGGATTAGCCACATAACGGTTCGGATTATTTTCCCATACTTCCGACTTACCAATTTTCTTGTTATACAGGACAAATTTATATTCTAATGGGAACTCCAATTCGGATGCATCTAATTCGGCTTGCCATTCAGGAAAAGCGATATCGCTCATAAGCCATGCTTTGTCGGCATCCCAGTTGCCCAGGACTTTCTGGTTACCGGAAATAGCCAGGCAATAATCTTCATTAATACGCGGGGCATAAGCCTTGATCATCAATCCTCTTTTGTAGTCTTTTACAGGTTCTTCCTTGTGGCTATGTACCAGTAATGATTCGGTGAAGGCTGAGCTATAAAAATGCTGTTGCTCGGGATTATTCTTCCAACAGTCGTAAGTCCGGTACCGCTTTTTGTTCTTACCGGATAGGTAGATGTGACGTGAAAAGCTTTTCCATTCTTCACGTACAGGTTGTCCGTCACGATAAATATAGTAGTTATACGTTATAATTTTATTTTCAGGAATCTGTATATCTTTTTCTACAGACCAGTGAGTGCCGTCTACAGTTTGAAGTGAAGCGGCTTGTTCCGGATCATTCTTCCCCAATTCGGGTACGGAGCCGAGAATTCTGACTTCTTCTCCCCAATTGGTGCGGTATTCAATATGAAATGATATAGTCATATATTAAATTTAGTTCAATTCCAAAGGATGACGCAAGATATTGTATTCTAATCTGACTGCAATCGTGGACATTCTCCGAAGTAAAAATAATCCTATGCAAACGTTTGTGCTATCCATGCTTAATAACATAAAAAGGGGTTCACGAAGATCCCCTTTCCTTATTGATCAGAATCACTTGGGGTCATCCGCATCTGGATGTGCCGCATACGGTGCAAATCAGACATCCTTCCTGGTAAACCAGCGTTTCATTTCCACAGTTCGGGCATCTCTTGTCCAATGCTTCTGTTCCGTCCTGAATATATTTTTTAAGCGCTCGTTCAACGCCATTCTTCCAGGTATTGATGTTTTCGCTGTCCAGTTGTAATGAACTTACCAATTTGATTACCTGTTCAATAGGCATTCTCCAACGAAGTACGCCTGAGATCAGTTTCGCATAGTTCCAATATTCTTTGTTGAACTTTTCGGATAGTCCTTCAATCGTGGTCTTGTATCCACGTTTGTTCTGGAACTGGAAGTCGTATCTTTTGTTTCCATGTTCGTCAATATTCTTAATGATCTTACCCATGGTAACACTCTTTGGCAATAGGATACCTTCATCATCATCCTGCAAACCGGTAAAGATCTCGTAAGGTCTGCCATCGAGCAGTCCGACAAAAGCTACCCATTTTTCTTTGTTATTCTGGAAACGGACAACATCGGCTTCAAGGCTTTGCGGGCGGGTTTCCATTACTGTAGGCGGTTTGCATGGAGGAAGTTCGTCTCCGTCTTTTTCGCTCTTGGCTGAGATAAGAACGCCGGAACGTGAACCGTCACGATAAACGGTACATCCTTTACATCCGGATTTCCATGCTTCAACATATAAGCGGTTTACAAGATTCTCATCAACATCGTTAGGAAGGTTGATCGTTACGCTGATAGAGTGGTCGACCCATTGCTGGATCCTTCCCTGCATTTTCACCTTCATCAACCAATCTACATCATTAGATGTCGCTTTATAATAAGGTGATTTCTCAACGAGGGCATTGATCTCTTCTTGTGTATAGCGCTTCGCCGGATCATATCCGTTGGCTTCCATCCAGGTAACGAACTTATGATGAAATACAATGTATTCTTCGAATGTGTCGCCTGTTTCATCAACGAAATCCACACGCACCCGAGTATCGTTCGGATTAACCTTTCTTCTACGCTTATATACCGGAAGGAATACGGGCTCAATACCGGAAGTGGTTTGAGTCATCAAGCTGGTTGTTCCTGTTGGCGCAATGGTCAGACAGGCGATATTGCGTCTGCCGTATTTCTTCATATCTTCATATAGCTGAGGATCAGCTTCACGAAGGCGGTTGACGAATGGATTATTTTGTTCTCTTTCCGTATTGTAGATTTCGAATGCACCACGTTCTTTTGCCATATCTACAGAAGAACGATATGCACTGAGAGCGATTTCTTTATGTACTTTTTCTGAAAATTCGGTTGCTTCTTCAGTGCCGTAACGCAGACCCAATGCGGCAAGCATATCTCCTTCCGCTGTGATACCTACTCCGGTACGCCTTCCCTGACTGCTCTTCTTATATATTTTTTCCCATAATATAAACTCGGTACGTTTCACTTCCGGAGCTTCCGGGTCTTCATTGATTTTCTCCATGATCTTCTCGATCTTCTCGAGTTCAAGATCTATGATGTCGTCCATGATCCTTTGTGCCAATCCTACATGCTTTTTAAATAAATCAAAGTCAAAATAAGCATTTTCTTTAAATGGGTTGACAACGTACGAATAGAGGTTGATGGCTAATAGCCGGCAGGAATCGTACGGGCACAATGGAATCTCGCCACATGGATTTGTCGATACGGTTTGATAGCCCAGATCGGCATAGCAATCAGGTATGGATTCACGAATGATCGTATCCCAGAACAGCACTCCCGGCTCTGCCGACTTCCATGCGTTGTGCACGATTTTTTTCCATAAAGAAGAAGCATCTATCTCTTTTGATAAGAGAGGATTTGTTCCGTCTACGGGATATTGTTGGGTGTAACTTTGTTCTTCGATGGCTGCTTTCATGAAGTCATCATCCAGTTTAACGGAAACGTTAGCGCCGGTCACTTTCCCTTCGGTCATCTTCGCGTCAATGAACGATTCGGAATCGGGATGCTTGATAGATACACTCAACATCAGGGCGCCGCGGCGTCCATCCTGCGCTACTTCGCGGGTAGAGTTGGAGTAACGTTCCATAAACGGTACGATACCGGTGGATGTCAACGCGGAATTTTTAACCGGTGATCCCTTGGGGCGTATGTGCGAAAGGTCATGCCCTACACCACCACGTCTTTTCATTAATTGTACCTGCTCTTCGTCTATTTTGATAATAGCGCCGTAAGAGTCTGCTGCACCGTCCACACCAATAACAAAGCAGTTGGATAGTGAGGCGATCTGACAATCATTCCCGATACCTGTCATCGGGCTTCCCTGTGGTACAATATATTTGAAGTGATCGAGCAGATCGTAAAGCTCTTTCGCGCTAAGTGGATTGGCATATTTTGCTTCTACTCGCGCTACTTCGTTGGCAATGCGCCAATGCATATCCTCCGGCGATTTTTCATATATATTCCCGAAGGAATCTTTTACTGCGTATTTGTTTACCCAAACTCTGGCAGCCAACTCATCGCCCTGGAAGTATCGTAAAGATTCTTCAAAGGCTTCATCATAAGAATAAGTTTGTTTTTCCACGTTATCTTGCAACTAATAACTATTAATAAATAAGTAATGATTGTAGAAGTTATACTTATTATTGATAAACGCTCGGCAAAGTTAGGAATGTTTTTTGTTATTCCAAAATAAAAAAAACAAGGAAATTATTAATAGGTGCAAGGTTTCCCGTTTCAAGATTCTAAATAGTTGAGAATTAATCAGATATAATTTATAGTGGGCTGAAAAGTTTTCCAAAAATGAAAACCGGCTATATAAATATGTCTATCGTGTTTTCGGAAATGGTAAACTCAAATAAGATATTTTAAAGACCGAAATGACTTAATCACGAACCTTTGTCTTATCTTTGCGGGAAAAAGACAGCATGGAATCAATGAAAAACAGACGGACGGTACGGAAGTATTTATCTAAAGATATTTCTTCGGAGTTATTGAATGATTTGCTGGAGATTTCGTTTAGAGCCTCTACAACAGGTAATATGCAACTCTATAGCGTTGTTGTGACACGCGATCCGGAAATGAAAGAAAGGTTGGCTCCTGCTCATTATCATCAGCCGGCTATAAAAACAGCTCCGGTTGTATTGACTTTTTGTGCGGATTTCGGACGGTTTACGAAATGGTGCGAACAACGGAAAGCTGTTCCGGGATATAATAATTTCCAATCTTTCATGAATGCTTTTATGGATGCCATTATTGTGGCTCAGACATTCTGTACGGTAGCGGAAGAAGCCGGACTTGGTATTTGCTATCTGGGAACGACTACATATAACCCGCAGATGATCATTGAGACCCTGAAATTACCAAAACTTGTATTTCCTGCTACGACGATTACAGTAGGTTATCCTGATGGTATGCCGGAACAAGTGGATCGCCTTCATCCGGACGCTATCATACACAATGAATATTATAATGATTATACTTCAGCAGATATAGATCGTATTTATGCGTACAAAGAATCATTAGCTGAGAACCGGCGTTTTATTACAGAGAATGCCAAGGAGACTTTGGCGCAGGTGTTTACTGATATAAGGTATACAAAGAAAGATAATAGAGCGATCTCTGAGAATTTCATGAAAGTGCTTCAACAACAGGATTTTTTGTAAATTGAGAGTTGAAAATTAAGGGAAAAGGGTTTATCTCTTTTTCTTCAGGGAGATTTCTATGTTTTCCAGGTCTGCCCGGAATGTTTTGTCTACTTCACATAGTTCTTTTACGATCTTGCAGGCATGTAAGACGGTAGCATGATCTTTGCCTCCGATGAGTTGTCCAATCTTGGATGAAGAGGAATCTGTATGTTTTTTAGCCAGATACATTGCAATTTGTCGTACTTGAACAACTTCTCTTTTTCTTGATTTCGTATGGATTGCCGACGTATCAATCTCAAAATGCCGGCAAACGATTTCGATAATGGTATCTATTGTTATCGCTTTGATCTCATTACGTACAATCTTGCGAAGAATACGTTGAGCCAAGTCTAAATCAATATCCTTATTGTATATAGTGGAATGTGCCATGATGGAAATAATAACTCCTTCCAGGTCACGCACACTTTCGTGTACATTCTCCGCTATATAATCGACTACTTCGGCAGGGAATTGCAGGCCGTCACGGTGCAGTTTATTTCTCAGGATATCTTTTTTTAGTTCGATGGATGGTTTCTCCAATTCAGCCACCATTCCCCATTTAAAACGAGTAAGGAGTCTTTCTTCTACGCCCTGTAGTAAAACCGGCGCCCGGTCAGAAGTCAGGATCAACTGTTTACCGTTTTGGTGCAGATGATTAAATATGTGGAAGAACGTGTTCTGTGTTTTGGTAACTCCTGCAAACTCCTGGATATCATCTATGATCAAAACATCAATTGTCTGATAGAAGTTGATGAAATCATTGGTCGTGTTGTTACGTACAGAGTCAGTGTATTGTACCTGAAATAAATGGGCAGATACATATAATACTCTCTTGTCGGGATATAGTTCCTTAATTTTACTTCCTATGGCATTGGAAAGGTGAGTTTTACCTACTCCCGATGTCCCATGAAGAAATAGAGGATTAAATACCGTTTTAGCCGGATTTTGCGCTACGGCTTCCGCTACACTCCTTGACAGCTTATTGCTATAGCCTTCAATAAAGTTTTCAAAGGTATAGTCCGGATTCAATTGTGAATCCAAGTCTTGTACGGCAGGAGCGTTTAATAGGTTAGGAGCTTTATTGCCGCCGTTGCGAATTTTGGGAGATGAAATAATCGGACGGTTACTTGCTTCAAGATTTACAGTGGTCTTGGAACTGTTATCAACCATTACATTATACATCAATTTAGTCCCTTCGCCTATTTCTTTATATAAGGTTACGCGCAACAAATCTATAAACTTATCTTCTATGAATTCATAAAAGAATTGGCTCGGGACTTGCAAGGTCAGTGTTTTGTCCTTATATTTTAACGGTCTAATTGGAAGAAACCAAGTGTTATAGGTCGTTTCCGGTACGTTGTCTCTAATTACCCGGAGACAACGATCCCATAATCCGACATGATCAAATTCTATCATACGGCTATCAATACACAATTATAATTTAAGCTAAACTTCTACAATGCAAAGTTGAGAATCTTATTTCAAAAAAACAAATGCTTTTTTTTCTTGCACTTTTCAATTCTGCAATAATGTATTTAATTTCAAGGAGTTATAGGTTTTACGAAATTACTCGTGCCTGAATAATGTTTTGTTCGATTTAACTTCCTGATTGTTAGTATATTATTTTGTTTTCAACTCGTTTCTTTCAAAAGCCGGCCTTGAAGAAAAACGTGCTTACTTTAGGAAGATATAGCCCTAAATTCTGGACCTTTATCAAGATGAGAAAAGGGCGCTTTCTATTTAGATGAAATCTAAATAACAGGATTATTTTGTTTTGTTTTTCCTGCCAAAAAGAGAAAAGTGAACATAGCGTTTCGGGTGCGCTTGTATATCTTCCAAAAGACTTGCGGCATTATTTGCGGTAGCGTTCAGTTTATTGTAGAAGTCGGGATCATTTAATAATAGCCCCACAGAATTATCTTTCCTGTTTAATTTTTCTGTAATTAATTTTACATTATACAGAGTAGAGTCTATTTTGCTGAAAGTGGCATCGAGATCGATTCCTTTCAGATTGTCGCTTATGGTGATAAAATTGTCTCCGATTGTATTCATTTTAGCTGTTAACCGGGGGATATCCCGGCGCATCAATGTGTTTAGTTGCGCGGTTGATACTTCCAGATTTGCGGTCGTGTTTCTTATGGACTGCAAAGTCGCGGGAATATTTTCATCTCCCAGGATACGGTTGAGTGAGGTTAATATTGAATCCAGTTTGGGAAGCATTTGTTCTACTTGCGGCAGAAGGGCGCTCACGCTGGCTGTCATGTCTTTGTTTTCTTTTCCGGGAATAGTATCTCCTATGGCATAACTTTCTCTCGGATTATTGACCAACATAAGGTTCATTTTTACGCTTCCAAGCATTTCGTTCTGCAATTCGGCCCAACTTCCTTTGGGGATACGGGCGTGGGTGTCGAGTTCCACTACGACCACTACATTGCCGGGATTATTATAATCATAATGAATGTCGTGTACCAAACCAATTTTATATCCGTCGGCAAATACAGGGCTTGAAACGGTTAATCCATAGATATTTGTATATTTGACATAGAAATAACAAGCGGGTTTAAACAAGTTTATCCCCTTCAGATAGTTAATGCCGTAAATGAGTATGAACAGGGATACAATGCCGGTTATTCCAATTCTTACTTCTTTGGTAAAGATCTGCTTTATTTTAGATTCTATCATCATTTGTTGTTTTTCTTTTTAAATTCTGCTACGGCCGCATTGACATTCATTCTCTTACCGTTCTTAAAGGCAACAATAAATATGTCCGGATATTTGTCGGTCAGACTTTTGCGGAGATGGACCATTTCATTATAGTTTTCGGAAGCGCCATACGTATATTTATATAATCCGTTTTCTGTATAGCTATCAACACCCAACAGTCCCTTAAATTCTTTATGGTTTGCTCTAAGCGGTTTGGCGGAAGCAAGCACCTGCACTTTAAAGATGATTTTATCATCGGCAGGTCGAAGGGGGCTAACCGTTTCTGTTTCAGATGTGTAATCGGCTACAGAAGGCATAGTCTCAACAACGGGTTCCGGCTGAGTCGATGAACCGGAGTCTTCTCCGGATGCAAACCGGATCTGATGCTCTTTTTTATATTGAAGAAATGCGCTATATATGCCTCCGGATAAGTTGTCGGCGCCTTCTTCCGAGTTCATGTATCGTTCTTCTTCCGGCGTTGAGATGAATCCTAATTCAACAAGGACGCTAGGCATAGCGCTGGCTTTTAGTACAAGGAATTCTGCCTGGTGTACTCCACGGTCAATACGTCTGCATGTGGTTTTAAAATGTTGTTGAACGATTGAGGCGAAGTGTACGCTTTGTGACATGTATTTGTCTTGCATGAATTCAAATATGATGTAAGATTCGGAAGAGTTCGGGTCAAACCCGGCATACGTTGTCTGATAATTATCTTCATATAAGATAACGGAGTTTTCGCGTATTGCCACATTTAGGTTGGCTTCGGATTCAGCCAAACCTAATGTCCAGGTGGAAGCTCCTTTGATCGTATTGTTATTTACCAGCGCGTTGGTATGTATAGAGATAAAGAGGTCGGCTTTGGCATTGTTCGCAATTTCGGCCCGGCGATTCAGGCTCACGAATACGTCTTTGTTTCGGGTATATATTACTTTGACATCTTTGCAGTTGTTTCGGATCAGGCTACCTAATTTCAATGCTACTTTCAGATTGATATCCTTTTCCTTGAAAATCTTTCCGATCGCGCCCGGATCATTTCCTCCATGTCCGGCATCGATAACTACAACGAATTCTTTGGCTGCGATATGAACAACGCATAAAGGTGATGCTAACAACCATAAACAGATGAGAACAAATAATATGTACTGTCTGCGAAATATCATGTGATAGAATTAAATATACAAATGTAACGGAAAAAAGCAGAAAACTACTTGTTTCGCAAAGGTTTTCTGCTTTTAACCTGTGTTTTTAGTAATTAATCCTATAGTTTATGCCTGCCCTGAGCCAAATGCCAGGCTGGGGAATGTTCCCGAGGTCATAATATCTACGGTCCAGTAAATTGCCGGCCTCGGCATAGATCATATAGTTGTCCGCGTTCCACGATAATTTTAAATCAAGCAGACAGAATGATGGATAAGCTACGAGTTCGCCGGTGGACTTATGTTCCTTATTATATTTGACGTAGCTGCCCATACGGTCTTGCCAGCGGAAAGCCCAACTCGCGTTTAACTTGTTCCATATCCGGTGGTCAAGACGGGTTACGAACTTATGACGCAGATACTCCAACGCATAATTGGATTTGTATACCTCTGTGCCATCGCGCCTTTTCTGATAGATATAGGCGTATCCTACAGTTAGCCTGTCGATAAAAAAGTTCTCATTCCCGGGTTGCCTGAGACGGAAAGTCGCAGAGCTTTCCATACCCATATTATCCAGCTTGAAATTAGCGGAATGGTAAATGTCATCGGCAGTATACATTACCCAGTCTATCATATTCTTGCCTTTATGGTAGAAACCGTTTAGGGTGGCGTCTACGAATGAATTACGGTATTTTGCGCCTACACTCACAGCTTGCGTCTCTTCAGGCTTTAGTCCGATGTTGCCTTGTATCGTGGGACTTTTGTAGTATAGATCCGTAAAGGTAGGCATGCGTAACGCTTTGTTCCAGGAAGCGAATAATTTCCATGTCGCCGTTGGGCGATAGGAGATATCTATTCCGGGATAATAACGGAGCTTATGGTCGAGAGCGGTGTTCATATTGGCCATGATTCCCATGGATATGGTCACCTGTTTGAGCAGGATATTGTGTTCCAGATAATAGCTGATGTTAGTCCGGTTGTCCTTTTTATTGAATTGAACATCTTTTTCGCCGGGAACATCTACATATTGACTCTCTTCCAGTGGTTTTCCCAGATTCGTACTCAGGATACCTTCGTTACGGAATTCGGCTCCGAAAGCGCTCTTTCCAAGGATCGTGTTGAAATGCGCGTTCAGGTTTGCGCCGTAAACATCAACCAGATGGAAATTCTCTCCGGTATTTGTACCGCGTACCAACTGAAAATGATCGTGCGCCCGGTTCCAGTAAACGGTAGGTGTGAAGCGCAACCATCCTTTGGTCTCCGCTTGCACGGAAACCATGTACCGTTGAAGTTCTTCGAACTGGTCAGCGTATGCGGCGGAATAAAAGGTATTCGCGCCGAAAGATTGGTTACTGAATCCGAGTTGCCATCGTACGTCTGCTTGCGGGGATGTGTAGGCGCCTTGATAGTAGGCCCGTTCGGTATGGAAATCGCTGTTTGGCGTGGCGCCGTCCGAACGGTTCAGGCTTCCGGAGATCTGGTTGCTGAACGCGTTTCGGGTATGATTTACCCGTGCGGTGGCGCCGAACAGGCCATGATCTCCGCCCATAAGACCGGCTGATACATGGCTTTGCTTGTCGTTTCGTGTAACGATGTTGATGGCGCCGGTAAAGGCCGATGTGCCGAATATGCGCGCCGCCGGGCCTTCGAGCGCTTCTATCCGTTCAATATCGTTCATGGAAACCGGGAAATCGGCCGAGTGATGGCCTGTTTGGGGATTGCTGATGTTTACCCCGTTGAGAAGAATGGTAATTTGATCGAATGTACCTCCGCGTATGGAAATGTCTGTCTGCATCCCAAATTCGCCCCGCTGGCGAACGTCGACGCCTACTGCATATTCGAGAAGGTCATTCACACTGTGTACAGCCGCCGCTTGAATGTCTGCGCGCGAAAGTACAGTTACCATTTTGGCCGACTGCGCTTCAGTCAGCGGGACTCGCGCACCGGTCACTTCAATCTCCTCCAGTTCGTAGTTTCTCAGTTGAGCCGGATTTTCGTTTTGAGCCAAAACGGATTCAATACTGGTGAAAGTCAATGTAGTAATTGCCAATACACCAATGTGAATCTCCTTTTTCATACTGGAGAAAGCAGCGTAACCTTTGCGACTGAACTGTCTCCAGCGGATCAAGTCTCTTTGGGTTAACTTGTTTTCTTTCATTGATACTAAGCTTTAATTTAAAAATTCGCCGTAAAGATAGCCTTATATCCCGAATCGCAGTTACTTTGCGCCAAATTATTTACTGACACTACGTAATCACAACAATCTCTTTCCTTCCCGGGCCGAATAGTCAAAGTTCGCCTTGCAGGCCTTTCCCGTTTGTTCGTTCGTCTCGCGGAGGGCGTAACTCTTTTTTCTTTTTCTTCTTTTTCTTTTTCTTTCTCTTGATTTTGAATAGTAATAGTAGTAGTAATAATAATAAGGCTGGACTCTGGCTGGATGATATCCGGCCGGCCTTCTTTCACGGATCTTCTTTTGGCATCCCGTTGGGAGTGTTCGGCGCGTACTTTACTTTTTACCTAAAAGCCCAGCGCATTTACTCCAAATGCCCAACGCGTTTTGATATCTGCGTTGATGTTTTCACTAAATGCCCAACGCATTTACCCCAAATGCCCAACGCAAAAATCGAAGAGACCAACGCAAAAATCGGAAAGGTCAACGCAAAATTTACGATGCGTTCCGAACGAAAAAGACGTACCGGCGCACCCGAATACCCTTACAGCTACCACGCCTCGCTCTTTGTTAACTATTGTTTCTATTCTTTTGGTTACGAAAATCTTTTGTGTATTTTTGCGGTTCGTACGTATGTGTTCGTCATCAGTTGAGCTATTTGGTAAATAGTAAATTTGTAATTTGTAAATGCAATAATGCTTAAATTCTTAAGAAATTGGGCGCTTCCTGTTGCCATGCTTGTGGGCGCGGTGGGATATCCGTTGTTTATCCGGCTTTCTTTTCTGACTCCGACACTTATTTTCGTCATGTTGTTGTTGACTTTCTCCAGGATATCGTTGAAGGAGTTGAAGCCTAAACCATTACATCTTTGGTTATTGACTATACAGTTGGTCGCTGCGGTTGTGATTTACCTGCTTTTGCGTGGTGTCGATGTAGTGTTGGCGCAGGCGGCTATGGTTTGTGTAATTTGCCCGACGGCAACATCAGCGGCTGTGATAACAGCCAAGTTAGGAGGGAGCGCCGCCGGTCTTACCACCTACACTTTACTTATCAACATGGTCGTTGCCGTTGTGGTTCCCGTCATGTTTCCTTTGATTGAGCCACACCCCGAAGTGAGTTTCTGGGCTGCCTGTTCCATGATTTTGGGAAAGGTTTTTGTGTTGCTTATTTGCCCTTTTCTTCTATCCTTGTTTTTGAGGCGGGTTTTGCCGAAAGTTCATCATACATTATTGAACCTGCATGAACTGGCCTTCTATCTCTGGGCTTTCGCTTTGACTATCGTTACTTCGCAGATACTCTCTTCTTTATTGAATTACGCCGAAGATATCACGATCGGAATACTTATTGCGATTGCTACTTTGGTGATCTGTTGCTTGCAATTCTTTTTGGGTAAAACGTTGGGAAGTATATATAACGATCGCGTTAGCGGCGGACAAGCTTTGGGACAGAAGAATACGATCTTAGCGATCTGGATGGCTCATACCTACCTGGATCCTTTATCGGCGGTTGGCCCGGGCTTTTATGTGATCTGGCAGAATATGATTAACTCCTGGCAACTCTGGAAGAAGAGGAAGAAGGAATGTTGTACCGTCAGGAATTTAGAAAATTTGTAGCTAAAAATATAATAATAAGTTCATTATGATGCGATTAAAAATCTTATTGACTATGAGTATTAGCTTTTTTACTCTTTTGATGGTTGGGTGTAAAGATGGCGAGAACAAAGATTGGACGGAAGAAGTTCTGATGACAGTTGCCTCTGAATTTGTAGATTATCACCCAATTGAAGGCAATGGCGTAATCTCTAATGGGTTACATATTAAAGAGGACAACATTAGTTATTGGATTAAAATTCCATTGAATGCTATCGAGGACTTTGATTACGAAGTTGGATGTGAATACAGGCTGAAAGTCTTAAAAATACATTTGGCTAATCCTCCTGCTGATGGTTCTGATGTTAAATATAAACTAATAGAAATTATGTCGAAATCAGAACAATAAAATAAAGTGTCAATAGCATCTAACTCGGACATATTGTGGCAACCGATTATCCGCCAACATTCTTGAAACTGCGGAATTGCCGCCATAGCATTATCGCCGCTACTATACCTGAGACCAAATCGGATATCGGCATACTGATCCACACCCCGGTTGAACCAAATATCTCAGGGAGAATAAGGAGGCAGGGAATCAAAAACAGGATTTGCCGGGTAAGCGAAAGGAATATCGCTTTCTTAGCTATACCTATACTCTGAAAGAAATTGGATGTCACCATCTGGAATCCCACAAGAGGAAAAAACAGGACAACAAGCCTCAAACCTTTTGAGGCCAAGTCAATCATTTCGGTATCCGAAGTAAAAATAGAAACAGCCAACCGAGGAATTAACATTCCCATCAAGAAACCGGTAGTTGTGACTGCCGTAGCCACGTAAATCGTAAGTTTCAGTACATGAGTTACACGAGTGTATAGCTGCGCCCCGAAATTGTATCCTGCGATCGGCTGCATTCCCTGGTTTAGCCCCATGACGATCATCAGGAAAAGAAATACTAACCGGTTTACAATACCATAAGCTCCAATAGCCAAATCGCCGCCATGCCCCTTTAATCCTTGATTAATAAGAAGCACGACCACCGTAGCGGCCAAATTCATCATAAAGGGCGACATACCAATGGAAAAAGAAGCTGTTACGATTTTCTTTTTCAGGCGAAAAACGCCTTTATGGAAATGTATCAGCTCGTTCTTATTCGTGAACAGTTTGATAAGCCATAGTAAAGCAATGACCTGTGCCGTTACGGTAGCAATGGCCGCGCCCTGAATGCCCCAATCGAACCAATAAATGAAGACAGGGTCAAGTATGGTATTTATCACAACGGTCGCGATGGTTGCCAACATAGCTTGCCGGGGGTGGCCGGCAGAACGCAATACGCTATTCAACCCCCAATAAAGGTGGGTAACCACATTACCTGTTAATATGATCTTAATATAATCACGCGCGTATTCTATCGTACTTTCACTCGCGCCGAAAAAATAAAGTATCGGATCAAGAAACAGAAGCGTAACGATAGAAAAAGCAATACCAATCACGACATTCAATACAACAACATTACCTAATACGCGCTGTGCCGTATCATAATCTTTCTGGCCTAATTTTACGGAGACCAGTGTAGCCGCCCCTACTCCGACCAGTGTGCCGAATGCCGCGGCCAGATTCATCAAAGGGAAAGTCAACGCTAATCCTGAAATAGCCATCGCCCCGACTCCATGCCCTATAAAAATGCTGTCGATCATATTATATAGGGAGGCGGCTGTCATCGCTATAATGGCTGGAATGGCGTATTGCGTCAAAAGTTTGCTTATCTTTTCGGTTCCAAGCGCCGTGGGTATTTTCTGTCCGGACATATCTATTTTTATTGAAAATATGCAAAGTTAAGGAAATGTTTCTTATTTTTGCTCCCAAATTGTGTAAATGCGCTACGAAATGAACATATTAGAATTAAGCGAGCAAGAGATCATTCGACGCAACAGTATGAATGAACTTCGCGCTATGGGAATTGATCCGTATCCTGCGGCAGAATATGTAACCAACGCTTTTTCAACAGATATTAAAGACGAATTTAAGGATGAGAATAAGCCTCGCCGGGTTTCCATCGCCGGGCGCATAATGAGTCGCCGCGTAATGGGTAAAGCGTCATTCATTGAGTTACAAGATTCCAAAGGACGTATACAAGTTTATATTACCCGTGATGATATTTGTCCGGAAGAAGACAAGGAACTATATAATACGGTGTTTAAACGTTTGCTCGACTTAGGTGACTTCGTTGGTATCGAAGGATTTGTATTCCGCACACAAATGGGTGAGATCAGCGTACACGCGGAGAAGTTAACTGTACTGGCTAAATCAATTAAGCCTCTCCCTATAGTAAAATACAAAGACGGGGTTGCTTATGATTCATTTGAAGATCCTGAACTTCGCTATCGTCAACGTTATGTAGACCTTGTTGTTAACGAAGGTATCAAAGAAACGTTCATCAAGCGCACAAAAATATATAATTCGATGCGCGAGATGTTTAATTCGATGGGATATATCGAAGTAGAGACTCCGGTATTGCAGTCCATTCCGGGAGGAGCGTCCGCGCGTCCGTTCATTACACATCATAACGCACTGGATATACCTTTGTATTTGCGTATTGCCGATGAACTTTATTTAAAGCGTTTGATCGTAGGCGGATTTGAAGGGGTGTATGAGTTCTCTAAAAACTTCCGTAACGAAGGGATGGACCGTGCGCATAATCCGGAATTTACAGTAATGGAGATCTATGTCGCTTATAAAGACTACAATTGGATGATGGCCTTTACTGAAAATATGATCGAAAAGATTTGCCTGGATGTAAACGGCGCCACTGAAGTTCGGGTAGGCGATCGCCTGATTAACTTTAAAGCGCCCTTTAAGCGAGTAACGATGCTGGATTCCATTAAAGAATTCACCGGATATGACCTGGCCGGAAAGAGCGAAGATGAAATTCGGGCAATCTGCAAAGCATTGAAATTGGAAATTGATGATACAATGGGGAAAGGAAAACTCATTGACGAAATCTTCGGCGAATTCTGCGAAGGAAACTATATACAACCGACTTTCATTACGGATTATCCGATTGAAATGTCTCCGCTCACCAAGCGGCACCGTACAAACCCGGAACTGACAGAGCGTTTCGAACTGATGGTTAATGGAAAGGAATTGTGTAACGCATATTCGGAGTTAAATGATCCGGTCGATCAGTTAGAACGTTTTCAGGATCAATTACGTTTAAGTGAAAAGGGAGACGATGAAGCCATGTTCATTGACATGGACTTTGTGCGTTCGCTGGAATATGGAATGCCTCCGACATCGGGAATGGGAATCGGAATGGACCGTCTGGTTATGCTTATGACAGGACAAACCACAATCCAGGAAGTATTATTCTTCCCGCAGATGCGTCCGGAAAAAACAGTGAAGAAAGACCCTGCCGGCAAATACGCGGAAATAGGTGTGCCGGAAGAATGGGCGCCTGCTATACAGAAGGCCGGATACAACTTGGTAGAAGATATGAAAAATGTAAATCCGCAAAAGTTGCATCAGGATATCTCCGGCATCAACAAAAAATACAAATTGGAACTAAGCAGCCTGTCGGTCAACGATGTAGCTGAATGGATCAGGAAACTCAATTCTTAACATCTTAATTCGGTGATATGAAACTACCCGGTAAGATAGCCATAATGGGAGGAGGAAGTTGGGCGACCGCTATCGCAAAAATGGTTCTGGTTCAGGAAGATACAATAAATTGGTATATGCGTCGCGATGATCGTATAACCGATTTCAAACGCTTGGGGCACAATCCGTCATATCTCACCGGGGTACGGTTTGATGCCAAACGGATCAACTTCAGTTCTAACATCAACGACATCGTAAAAGACTCCGATACGTTGATATTCGCAACACCTTCCCCTTACTTGAAAGCCCATCTGAAAAAACTGAAGCTGAAACTCAAGGATAAATTCATTATCACAGCTATCAAAGGCATCGTTCCCGACGAGAATTTGATCGTATCTGAGTATTTCGCCCAGATATATGGAGTTGACCCACACAATATCGCCGTATTGGGTGGCCCTTGTCATGCGGAAGAAGTTGCCCTCGAGCGCCTTTCATACCTGACGATAGCTTGTCCCGATACGGATAAAGCCCGGATCATTGCCCGCAGATTGAGCAGCAGCTATGTAAAGACGTCTATCAGCGATGACGTTACAGGCATTGAGTACGGCTCTGTATTGAAGAATGTATACGCCATAGCCGCAGGTATTTGCAGCGGGCTTAAATATGGAGACAACTTTCAGGCGGTATTGATGTCTAACGCGGTACAGGAAATGAACCGTTTCTTAAATACAGTACATCCGATTGACAGAAACGTAGACGATTCTGTGTATTTAGGCGATCTGCTGGTAACCGGATATTCCAACTTCAGCCGTAATCGTACGTTTGGCACCATGGTTGGTAAGGGATATTCCGTGAAAAGCGCGCAAATAGAAATGGAAATGATCGCGGAAGGATACTTCGGCACGAAATGTATCAAGGAATTGAATAAACATCATCATGTGAATATGCCCATACTGGACGCAATGTACAATATCTTATATGAACGTATATCACCTATGATAGAGATTAAGTTGCTAACAGATTCATTCCGGTGAGAATTACAATCCAAAACCCAACGGCTTCATTCCCCGGCCTTGTCTAAAGGGGAGTGGGGATGAGGCTAAAAACCCGAATAATATGATCACCCTAAACATCGAAAAAGCTTTCGGATCCATATCCGAAGAAGCGGTAAATGCGTATGAAGCTCAGGCTAAAGCAGCAAGAGAAGCATTAGAGAATGGTACAGGAAAAGGTAATGACTTCCTGGGATGGTTACACCTTCCTTCTTCAATCCGCGCAACATTCCTCGCTGACATTAAAGCGACAGCCCATATTCTAAGAGAGAATTGCGAAGTTGTTGTCGTTGCCGGTATCGGAGGAAGTTATTTGGGAGCGCGCGCCGTAATCGAAGCGTTATCGAACAGCTTTACCTGGTTACAAGAAGATAAAAAGGATCCGGTCGTTGTTTATGCCGGACATAACATCGGAGAAGATTATTTGTACGAACTGACCGGGTTTCTGAAAAACAAGAAGTTTGGTGTTATCAATATCTCAAAATCAGGAACAACGACCGAGACCGCCCTCGCATTCCGCCTGTTGAAAAAACAATGCGAAGATCAAAGAGGTAAGGAAATGGCCAGGAAAGTGATCGTAGCCATTACCGACGCGAAAAAAGGAGCCGCGCGTATCACGGCTGATAAGGAAGGTTATAGATCTTTTGTTATCCCTGACAATGTTGGCGGGCGTTTCTCGGTTCTGACTCCCGTAGGCCTGTTGCCTGTCGCAATCGCGGGATTTGATATTGAAAAGCTCGTTGCCGGCGCTACCGACATGGAGAAAGCGTGCGGAGTAAACATACCTTTCGCTCAAAATCCGGCAGCGATCTATGCCGCCACCCGTAACGAGCTATACAAGAGCGGTAAGAAGATCGAGATCCTGGTGAACTACAATCCTAAACTGCACTATGTTAGCGAATGGTGGAAGCAGCTTTACGGAGAATCGGAAGGAAAAGAAAACAAAGGTATTTTTCCTGCCGCCGTAGACTTTTCTACTGACCTGCACTCCATGGGACAATGGATACAAGAAGGCGAACGCAGCATTTTTGAAACCGTTATCTCTGTAGAGAAGACCAACCATACGCTCTCTGTACCTTCTGACGAAGCCAATCTGGACGGGTTAAATTTCCTGGCGGGTAAACGGGTAGATGAAGTCAATAAAATGGCTGAACTCGGTACACAGATCGCGCATATCGATGGTGGCGTACCTAATATCCGTATCGTAATTCCCGAATTGAATGAATACTATATCGGTCAGTTACTTTATTTCTTCGAAATAGGTTGCGGCATCAGCGGTTATATTCTTGGTGTAAATCCATTCGACCAGCCGGGTGTGGAAGCATACAAGAAGAATATGTTCGCACTATTGAATAAGCCGGGATACGAAGAGGAATCAAAAGCGATACAATCCAGACTGTAATATAAGTATCAGAAACTGTTTTGATTTTATTTTTTTTTATCCGATGTCATAGCGGCTATAGACTGTGGAGGCGATGCCTTGTATGAGATACGGAAAACAGGTTACTACCGTCTTTGGCTGCGCCGGATTCCGTTTCAGCTATACAAAGAATAACCCGACGTCATATTTCAATAACTCGACGTAATGATCAGATAACTCAACGTAATATGAAATTATTACGTCGTAATATGAAATTATTACGTTGACTTATTGAAATATTACGTTGAGTTATGAAATTATTACGTCGTAATATTGAATTATTACGTCGGGTTATTCTTCCTTCCTTTTCACCGCCTTTTCGGTTTTACCCGTATAGGTATAGCCCTTGGCGATGGGGCTGTCCGTGTCCCATTTCCCGCCGTTGCCGTAGCGGAGCGCTGCCAGCCGCTTGACCTCCCTTTCGTCCAATCCGCGGGTGAAACATTTGTTTCCCAGCGTAAACAGGAACTGGTTGTAACTGCCCTCCCGGTAGCGCAGGACGCGTTGGGTCGAGACGATGCACCTGTTGAACCTATCAGGGTTTATCTGTACATGCCTTAAACCCCCGTGTTAATCGGTGTTTGAGAGATTAGCTCTTATCCACTGCACAAATTCACTGCACAAATTCAATATCTCAAAGGTCGTTTTTGGTTATTGTTATGGTGGCAAAGATAGATATAAGCCTGAATATAAATGTTAATGCAAATGTTAAAAGTGAAACAAAAAATCTATAAAAATTTTAAGGATTAAGGCTTTTGGTAATGGTTGAGGCTGAAAAGGGGGTAATGTTAAACGATGATTTGAAAAAAAATTGAGGCTGAAAGGAAAAAAAATTTGTGCAGTGGTATGTTCTCAATGCACAAAACTAAGTTCCGAAGTAAATTAGCTTATGGTTAAAAGCCTGATTGTTGAGGCTGAAAGAAATTTTTTTTGTGATGTAATTAATTTTAGTACACAAAACCAAGTTCCGGGATAAATTAGCTTCCGACTAAAAGTATGAACAAGTAATAGGCTGATGATGTCTCCAGATAATAACAGAATCTAATCTTAAAAATGAAACGCAAAAA
>JAIRKY010000028.1 GCA_031259755.1 Mediterranea sp. (in: CFB group bacteria)
CGCGCGCCGCATACATTTCCGCTACTTCGGGAAAGATCACGAATGGATGTTCTACGTCGCCACCCAGATTCCTGATGGTATTCTTATATGCGTCGCCACCCAGGGGAGCGCCGTGGGTAGCGCAGTTTCTCTCGTAGCTCGAGCCGTCGACCTTAAGAGCGCCTTTACCCATCACGGTCTTACCGATGATCAGCGTAGGGCGTTCTGTCTCTTCTTTGGCTTCGTTCAACGCGTCGCGGATAGATTGCACGTCGTTACCGTCGATGTTGATCACGCGCCATCCCCATGAGCGGTATTTCATTTCTACGTCTTCGCTGGTTACTTCATCGGTCGAGGTGGAAAGCTGAATGTCGTTCGAGTCATAGAACATCACCAGGTTGTCCAGCCCCATGTTTCCGGCGATGCGTCCGGCGCCTTGCGAGATCTCTTCCTGGATGCCGCCGTCCGAGATATAGGCATAGATCGTTTGGTTCATACATTCACCGAAACGGGCTTTCAGAAACTTCGCCGCGATCGCCGCCCCGACGGCGTATGTATGGCCTTGCCCCAACGGGCCTGAAGTGTTTTCGATGCCACGGGCGACGTTCACTTCCGGATGGCCGTGTGTCGGGCTTCCCCACTGACGGAACGTTGCCAGCTCATCCATCGTGAATTTACCGGCCATGGCGAGAACGGAATAAAGCATAGGCGACATGTGTCCCGGATCGAGGAAGAAACGGTCGCGTCCTTCATACGCAGGGTTTTCGGGATCATATACTAAAAATTCAGAGTAGAGCGTGTTTATAAAATCAGCCCCCCCCATAGCGCCGCCCGGGTGGCCGGAGTTCGCTTTCTCAACCATTGATGCGGCAAGTATCCTGATGTTATCGGCCGCACGGTTCATAAGTTTAAGATCGTTCATAAGGGATAAATAAGTTAGTTAGATTGTTTTTTGCAAAGGTAATCTTTAATTTCGCATAGTTTATGTTGCTGTTCCATATTTATCCTATATATTTGTAACGGATCCCTTTTAAAAAGCAACAAATTGCGATGAAGAATAAGCTTTTTCTGTTTAATCCTGATCATGACTTGGCAATGGCTAATCATGACGTTAATTATATGCCTCCCGCCTCGGCCCGTCAATTTAGTACAGATCTGGCATTATTTCCGGCATGGTATGCCGGAGCGCAAAATGCGGTATTGGCATCTTCAGCATACAACCTCTCTTTTTTGAATAAAATGCGTATCAGATTTCCGCTGCTGGCCTCTTTGCTGACCGAAGCCGAAGTTGCTATGACCAAGGATGTTGGCTTCGTTCCCTGGGGGTGGGATTCTGCCGTATATAAGCGGTTTATTCAGTTAGGAGCTTCGCCGCATGCCTTGCCTGCTCAAAGCGATTTATCCGTAATCCGGGAAAGGTCTCACCGTTTACGATCCGTAGAGTTGCTCAAGCGCCTGCAATTCAGCCGCTGTTGCGGAGAGTCGTTCTATATGACGGAGTTGAGCGAGTTGAAAAATTATGTGGAGTCCCGGGTGTCATGCTTGCTTAAGGCGCCTTTGTCCGGTAGCGGAAAAGGATTGAACTGGTGTAAGGGTGTGTTTACTTCGCATATCGGTGATTGGTGCAAAAATATGATCAGGCAACAGGGTGGGGTAGTGGCCGAACCTTTATACGATAAGGTCGTAGATCTTGCTATGGAATTTTACGCGGATGCCGAAGGTCAGGTGCGGTTTACCGGATATTCGTTATTCCATACGGCGGCCAACGGTTCTTATGAGAGTAATCTGCTGGCAACCGATACGGATATTGAAAACCGGCTGACCGAGTACATACCGCTTCGTGTTCTTCATAAGGTGCGCGAAGCGCTCGAAAAGGAGCTCTCCAAACTGATCGATGGCGTTTATGTGGGTTATTTGGGAGTAGATATGATGATCTGCCGTTCTTATGACCTGTTTGAATATAACTTGCACCCTTGTGTAGAGATCAACTTGCGCATGAATATGGGAATGGCTTCGCGTATCATTTATGACCGTTTTGTCCTGCAAGAGAAAAGAGGGATATTGAAAGTCTGTTACTACGCTTCGAATATGCAACTTCAGGAAGAACACCGGCGAATGATGGCTGAACATCCGTTGGAAATGGAAGACGGAAAGATCGCAAAAGGCTATCTGTCGCTTGTGCCGATCACTCCACGTTCCCAATACGTGGTATGGGTGTTAATTGATGATTCGGTCTCTTTTTAATTCCGGTTGTACGGCTTTACTTTCGTTGCCATAACGGCCTACAGTTGTTACGGCAAAGAACTTCCGGGCAGAAGTAGCAAAATAGCTTATGTTTTTGTGTTATTTCGTCCGAATTACTATTTTTGTTCTTCGTAAAACGAGAGAAAACTATTATGGTCACATTTACAATTTGTCTTTTATTACTTGTCGGCGGATATTTCGTATACGGTAAAATCATAGAACGTATTGTTCGGCCAACGGCCAAACCTGTTCCGGCGCTTTTACATCCTGACGGGGTTGACTATATACCTATGCCCGGTTGGAAGATCTTCATGATACAGTTTCTGAATATCGCCGGTCTGGGGCCTATCTTCGGAGCGATAATGGGAGCGCAGTTCGGCACGGCATCTTATATCTGGATTGTGGTAGGTACTATTTTTGCCGGGATTACGCATGATTATCTGGCCGGTATGCTTTCGTTGCGTAACAATGGCGAAACATTGCCTGATACGGTTGGGCGTTATCTGGGATTGGGAACGAAGCAGGTCATGCGTGTTTTCACGGTCGTGTTGCTGGTACTTGTTGGGGCTGTCTTTGTGTCCGGCCCTGCCGGATTGCTGGCCAATATGACGCCCGCGCATCTGGATGCGACCTTCTGGATCGTCGTCATCTTTATCTATTATATCTTGGCTACTTTGCTTCCGATAGATAAAATCATAGGTAAGATATATCCTCTTTTTGCCGTGGTCTTGCTTTTTATGGCTCTCGGTATTTTGTTTATGTTATTTTGGCGTCACCCGCAACTCCCTGAGATCACGGAAGGGCTGGGAGAGAACTATACCGGATTGTCCATCTTTCCTATGATGTTTGTCTCTATTGCCTGTGGAGCGATCTCCGGTTTTCATGCTACACAATCGCCATTGATGGCCCGGTGTATGACCAACGAAAAACAGGGACGTCCTGTTTTCATGGGGGCAATGGTTGCTGAAGGCATCGTTGCCCTGATTTGGGCGGCGGCGGCTACTTCTTTCTTTCAGGAAAACGGCATTAGCTATATGCTGGATGGAAAGGAAGCGCTTTATACCGGCGCTGATGTAGCTTCCGCCATATCCAACGAATGGTTGGGCGCATTTGGCGGGTTGCTAGCTATTCTGGGAATCATTGCGGCTCCTATTTCTACCGGTGATACGGCATTACGGTCTGCCCGCCTTATGGTAGCGGATATGTTTAAGGTTGAGCAGAGATCCATGTCGAAACGTTTGATTGTCTGTGTACCGATATTTTTGGTAACGATGGCTATTTTGTTTTTCAGCATCAGGGACAAGGAAGGTTTTAATATTATCTGGCGTTATTTTGCCTGGTCTAACCAGACGCTTTCCGTATTTACTTTATGGACGTTGACCATCTATCTTACACAGAAGAAGAAACCTTTTCGGATAACTCTTATTCCGGCATTGTTTATGACCGCCGTTTGTGTCACATACATTTGTGTTGCACCCGAGGGATTAGGCCTTTCCGAAACGCGTTCTTATGTTATAGGAGGCGCATGTGTGGTGATGAGCGCTGCATGGTATATGGTGTGGAGAAAGAGATTTAATACAAAGAAGATATGAGAAAGAAAGTAAAGAAATCGACTTGGTTAACCTTGGCGTTATTTATCTACATGACTGCAATGGCTGTTTATTTTTTGCCGCGTAACACGGAGATCAGCCGTACGGAAAAGTATGTGACCTTTGGCGCTTCTTACGTTATTGTTCTTGCGCTCTGGTTTGTCCTGAGGAAAAAAGAAAAAATACGGGAGCGTCGCAAAGAAGATATTATAACAAACAAAAAATAGATGAAAATGAAGAAAATGATTTTTAGCCTTTGCCTGTTGTGTCTATCAACCGCAGCTAATGCACAGTTTGAACAAGGAAAATGGATCGTAAATCCTTCTATTACAGGATTAAACTTTTCGCATAGCAGCTATGAAAGCGCTAAGATCGGTATAAACGGACAAGTAGGGGCTTTCCTGATAGATAATACTGCGCTGATGGTGGGTGTAGGCGGCGATTGGACAAGTCATGTCAATTCGTATCAAACAAGTGTTGGTGGTCGTTATTACTTCCAAACAACAGGTATTTATCTCGGTGCAGGATTAAAAATGGAGCATTGGAAACCGGAATCAAACGGCTCCGTAACAGACTTCGGCGCTTTTGCCGAGGCTGGGTATGCTTTCTTCATTACCAAAACCATTACACTGGAACCGGCTGTTTATTACAATCTTAGTTTTAAAGATAACGCCTATTCCAAGTTCGGATTGAAAGTGGGGTTCGGGATTTATTTTTGATCGTATAGACATAAAGGGTGAAGACGATCTTGTATTTAGTGAGTGGTTACTTCCTATCCTGCTTCGGGCGTCCGTGAGCGTAATTCCGGTGCACTCAATGTCACGGGTTCTTACGGTTATGCGTGGAGTTGTGCAGTTTCTGGAGTCAATGGCTATTATCTGGTCTTTTACTCGACGAGCGTGTACCCCATGAGCAACAATCCCCGTGCCTACGGTTTCAGTGTCCGTTGCGTCCAGCATTTACATCTGTTTAAATTATGAATCCTATTTGGGTTGAAGACGATCTTATATTTATTAAAGTGGTTACTTCCTATCCTGCTTCG
>JAIRKY010000029.1 GCA_031259755.1 Mediterranea sp. (in: CFB group bacteria)
TTCCGATCTGAAAACGAATACGTTCAAAAAGTATTCGGAACTGGCAAAGGTTCCATAGATATCGGGCGACCAACCCAATTGCGTTTCTACCAATGTCTGTAAAGGGGATAATACATCTACAAACATGTATGCGAAAAACATGGTTGAAGCAATCAAAAAAAGAGTACCCCACCTCAGCGCTGCCGAGTCTCTCATTGTCCGGTGAAGTTGATTCATTTCCATACGGTTTAATTATTTTAGATTTTAACCAGTTAGAATTAACTATCTGATAGATGCGTATTTCAGCGTTCCACAGCGCAATACGATCAAATAACTTTTAGTTGCAAAAGTAACAAACTCTTTTGGATTCCACGCATATATTTTTTCCTTTTTTATCTGATAAACACTCCTCTATGGATTCCATTACGCGTAAAAAATCTAACGCAACTAACGCGCCCGAACAGCCCAACGCGTTTTGATTTTTGCGTTGATGTTTTCACCTAAAAGCCCAACGCAGAAATCCACCTTCAAAAGCCGCTAATATAACGTGAATTGGCAAAAAACAAAGGCCATAAATTCCTGTATCCAAGAATCTATGACCTTTTCTATATTATTTTATTCCGATCAGTTGCTTGTAGAGTCCGTAAATGCTTCCGGAACAATTTCGGTTGGTGTAGCAAATCCGGGTAAGTTCATCGGATTCGTTTGATCCTCCTGTCGGGCTTGTTCCATGATAATATTTCCATCTCCACCGGTAGAAAAAGGAAGCACATAAGCGGTAGCGATGCTCAACACGACCATCCATATAGCTAACGCCCAAGTGGTTTTTTCCAAAAAATCCGTAGTCTTGCGCACACCCATGATCTGGTTGGATGATGAAAAGCCCGAAGCTAACCCTCCACCCTTAGAGTTTTGTATCAAAACGATGAAGCACATCAATATGGCCGCAATAACAATCAGAATAATTAATAAGAGATACATATCAGTTCTTATGTTTTAGTGTTAATAATCAATTTCTCCAAAAAACGAATCTGGTCTGCAAAGTAAACGTTTTTTTTCGGATATTTCAAACTTAGCCTTTTAATTATTTCAAGAGCTTTCGAATATCGCCGCTGTTTTATGTATATCCTGGCTAACGTTTCCGTAAAAAAGGTATCTTCTTCATCCTCTTCGGAATAAGTGAACGACGGACTTTCGAGCGCGGCCTCTTCTTCCTCATTCAATGGTTTCAGTTTTATTGACGATCCACCTTCTGCTTTTACTATAAACCCGTCAATCAAATCCTGCCCCTTCAACGGCGGTGGCAAGACGCCGCGGCCGGGTTCTCCTGTGGATACGCTCAAAGAAGCCATATAGTCGGCGGCATAATCCAACCGGTCTTGTAGAGCATCCACTTCGGGAGCGGACATAAGGAAAGCGTCGATTAAGGATAGTGTACGATCAAGTCCCGGTTCTTCCTGCAGTACTTCCTCTGCGACGGGACTTTCCCGCTTATGCTCGGATAATTGATACTTATCGCCCTCGATCAGGTAAAACAATACCCGGCGGTCTGTAATATAGAATGCTGATCTTCGTAATTCAGCGCCAAACGTAATATCGTGCAGTAAATACAGATTTTTCAGATATAACAGCCTCAACGACTGGCTATAAGGATAACGGGTGAGTAGTGTACGAAGCTTGTACAACGTATCCTTATTCAGCTCTTCCGGATGAGCCATCCAACGTTGCAGACTTAAAGAATCCATTTACCAGTTGGCGACAGTAGCCATAAATATTTGATCCGTGATTTCTTTCACCATCTGGGCGATCAGTTCGTCCTGTACGGCAGTCAACAATTCTCTCGAGTCGTACGTCCGAAAAGCCGAGAACTGTCGTTCAAAATCATTGTTATGATTTATATTATCGGTAAATCGCACGTTCACCGTAACCGTCAATTTTGTTGAAGATGCATATCCATCGGCAGCTACCGCTTCATTGTACTGGTTATATCCTGTGATCTCTCCTTCAATCTCAAGGTCTGCATTGGCATTCGCCATTGTCAACCGGGTCTGGCGGATGAATATATCCTTCAACTCCTGATTGAACGTGGTTCCCAATGGCGCATAGACATAGTCCGATTTGATAGGGAAATCGGCTATCGAGACCGTTTTATACTTTGAATAGTCAAGAGAGCCTGCTCCGGTAAAACTATAAGAAATACTGCAACCGGCCCATAGCCATACCGACATAGCCAGCATACCCGCGACGGTTATTTTCTTATTCCAATCCATATTCTTTTATTTTTCTGTAAAGCGTACGTTCCGAAATATTCAGGTCTTTAGCCGCCGCCCTGCGCTTACCGTTATTCTTATCCAATGCTTTTTGTATCGTTTCCTTCTCTACTTCATCCAGCGAAAGAGGCTCTTCAATATATTCTTCCGTATCCTGAATATCGTCGTCCTCACTATGCGTATGCACGGTATCCACACGCTGTATGTTAATTGTAGAAACCGGCTGCGGTTTACTGATCACCGTTTGCTGCACTCCTTTCTCCGACATGAGGTCATGTACAAGCTTTTGCAACTCGTTCATTTCTTTCTTCATGTCATACAAGGCTTTGTAGAGGAATTCCCGTTCGCGCTCAAAGTTCTGCCCGTGCTTACCCAGCCACAAAGCAGGCAGTTGGTTCTCCGGCCGCGACGGGAGATAAATCTTCAATATATCGGCGGTAATTTCACGATTCGTTTCAATAATGGATATCTGCTCCGTTATGTTCTTTAACTGGCGCACATTTCCCGGCCATGCATAGCCAATCAATACATGCTTGGCATCCTCCGTCAACTGAATGGCGGGCATACGGTACTTTTCCGCAAAATCCGAAGCGAACTTACGGAACAACAGTACCACATCCGCACCACGTTCGCGCAAAGGCGGTATCTGAATCGGTATCGTATTCAACCGGTAATATAAATCTTCCCTGAACTTCCCGTTAGAGATCGCTTCATTGAGATTGACATTCGTAGCGGCGACAATGCGGACATCCGTCTTCTCTACTTTAGACGAACCTACCTTAATAAATTCGCCTGTCTCCAATACACGTAACAGACGAGCCTGAGTAGGCAGAGGCAACTCCCCTACCTCATCCAGAAAGATCGTACCGCCATTGGCTTCGCCGAAATACCCTCTTCTCTCTCCGATGGCTCCGGTAAAAGCTCCCTTCTCGTGGCCGAAAAGCTCCGAATCAATCGTTCCTTCCGGAATAGCTCCGCAGTTCACCGCAATATACTGTCCGTGCTTGCGACGGCTGTACTGATGAATGATCTGCGGAAAACTCTCTTTACCTACCCCGCTCTCACCGGTAATCAATACCGATAAGTCCGTCGGAGCCACCTGAATAGCTATATCGATGGCACGCGCCAGCGTCTCCGTATTTCCTATGATACCGAACCTGAGTTTTACCTGTTGTATTTCCGTTTTCGTCATACTTCGTCGTCTACCGTATCCAGTTTTAACTTATCACTATCATCCTGTCTCTCATAATATTGCTTACGCAAGGGATTGGCACGGACCGCATCATCACGGTGACGATTACGAAACACATTGATCGCGACATAGACAGCCTGACGGAAAGAATCTTCGGAAGCAACTCCTTTTCCGGCAATGTCGTAAGCCGTACCGTGAGCCGGAGATGTACGTATAATGGGTAGCCCGGCGGTATAGTTCACACCATTTTCCATGGCCAGCGTTTTAAACGGCGCAAGCCCCTGATCGTGATACATCGCTAATATCCCGTCGAAATTAACAAAGTTGCCCGACCCCATAAAGCCATCAGCCGGATAGGGGCCATAACACAAGAGACCCTTAGCCGCCATCTCTTTCAAAGCCGGAATTATAATTTCCTGCTCCTCAACACCGATCAGGCCATCATCACCCGCATGTGGATTTAAAGACAACACGGCGATACGAGGCCTTCCGATATCAAAATCGCGTTTCAGGGAATGGTTAAATATCTTCATCTTTTCCTGGATCAACGTCTTGGTCAGCGTAGAAGCAACCTCACGGATCGGAATATGTCCGGTTACCAAAGCCACACGGAAATCATCTTTCATCAATATCATCAACGATTTATGGCCTCCGCCCACTCTTTCTTCAATATACTCCGTATGACCGGGAAACGAAAAGTTCTCCGATTGAATGGTACTCTTATTGATTGGCCCGGTGACCAATACATCGATCATATCTTTACGGTAATCGTCCAATGCCCTTTCCAATGCATCCAACGCAGCTTTTCCTGCCTCAGCATCGGGTTTGGAAAACTCCACCTTTATTTCATCGTTTGAACAGTTCAACACACTGAGCTTGTTATGGTTCGCTTCGGAGGCCGAATTTATGATACTGAAATTTACAGGTAAATCCAACGATTTACGATGATATGCGGCAACCTTGGGAGAACCATATATAATAGGAGTGCAAAGTTCCAACATCGCCGGCTCGGCAAATGTTTTCAGGATGACTTCATAACCCACTCCGTTTATGTCTCCCTGAGTAATACCAATTCTTATCTTATTTTCCATTCTTTAATTCTCAATTTTATCCCGCACCTGTTGGCTGGGGAACTTCAATGTATAGAGTGAGGCTTCCATCATACGCACCAGATTTCTCTTCAACTTATCCGGCGAGTAAATAAACACCTCAACGGTAACCACGCGGTTATTCGCTTTATCCAAACGGGTATGCGACACAAAAGGGCCACCCATAAAGTCACCTTTCATACGCCACAAGCCTCTGGCTTCAAACGCATATTCACCCTGCACCGTAATCGCTTTTGTATCTACGGACATCGTATCCGTAGCCATATACACGCCATCTTTAGCTCCGGGAACGTTCTTTTTCATGACCGAATCACGCTTATGCATATAGAATTCACGGGTAAATGTCCTCTTATCCGTGTACGGATAGGAGTAAATCACGAAGTTCATATCCGAAGTCGCCGCGTTTGTCGA
This sequence comes from Mediterranea sp. (in: CFB group bacteria), assembly GCA_031259755.1. Classification (GTDB taxonomy): domain Bacteria; phylum Bacteroidota; class Bacteroidia; order Bacteroidales; family Bacteroidaceae; genus Bacteroides. The sequence continues at coordinate 4,962 of JAIRKY010000029.1, forward strand.
AGCCCAGAAGAAATCTTCACCGGCCTTTGAGCTAACCAGGTTACCCGGCACCCAAACTTCACAATCGAACAGACTGGACACCTTTGCCATGACATAATCACTATGGTTCTTTTCCAGCAAACGGATCTGACGATTCATCTCGGCACGGGTAAAGAAATCTACAATCACCTCCCTATTCTCTTCCACGAACGTTTCAAATTCTTTTTCATCCGGAGCCTGAATGGTCAATACCGTCTGCGGCTCCGCATACACATCAGTGGCATAATTGAACCTGGCCTGCGTATATATGTCCTGTACATCCACGATCACAATGTTGCGGATCAACTTCAATGTCGTATCAAAATTATGCGGAGATGTGTACATGATCTTGAATGAGCGCTCCGCTTGCGGCAAACCCGGTACATCCATCTCTAAAGCCGAATACAAGGCGCGACCTGCGGGACGCTCCCACAACCCGAGATCTACCACCACAATGATCTCATAAGGACGGCCGCTGGACGTAGCCAGAAAAGGATTCTTCTGACTCTCTTTACCACCACAAGAGGAGAAAGACAACAGCGCTATGATAGCGAAACTAAGGTACAACAAATTTCTTTTCATAATTGATGGGGTTTTATATTTTCACAAATCTACGTAATCTACGTAATATATCTTCAACCGGAGTTTACAAATTATGTTAATCCGCGGTGGACCCCTGCCGCCTGGCAGTCGATAGCATACCGCAAGCCGCAAAGATATCTTCGCCGCGAGAAGCCCTTATTGTGGTAAATAATCCGTGCGAAGTCAGATAATCGCGAAAGGCTGTCATAGCATTCGGTTCAGCCCCTTCAAGGCCCACGCCCGGAATAGCATGGAAACGAATAAGGTTCATACGGCAATCCAAACCTCGCAAAAGTTTCACCGCTTCCTTAGCATAGACCAGCGAATCATTTACTCCCTTGAACATAATATATTCGAACGAAAGGCGGCGTTGCTTGCTGAAATCGTAATGACGCAACAGTTCCACGATATCTTTCACCGGAAAAGCCCGTTCGGCAGGCGCCAAGTCAGCACGCTGCGCCCCCAACGGAGAATGCAGGCTTATCGCCAGATGGCAATCACTCTCTTCTATAAACCGTTGTAATCCCTTTCTTAGCCCAATGGTAGATAAAGTGATCCGCCTGGGACTCCAGCCATACCCATAAGATGCCGTCAGTATCTCCAGTACCTTCAACACTTCATCCGGATTATCCAATGGCTCTCCCATTCCCATGAAGACGATATTGGTCAACCGGTCTCTTTCGGGCAGGGCATGGATCTGATTCAGGATCTCATGGGCGGTCAGATTAGCCGAGAAACCCTGCTTGCCGGTCATGCAGAATTTACAATTCATCCTGCAGCCAACCTGGGAAGATACACAAAGCGTAGCCCTGTCATTATCCGGAATATAAACCGCCTCCACGAAGCGACCTCCGGCAACGCGATACAGGTATTTTATAACGCCATCCACCGAACGAATGGCATCCACAGGCGCCGAAACACCAGTTTCATATTCATTCTTCAGCCATTCACGATGCTTTAACGACAAATTCGTCATCTCATCAATAGAGGTCGCTTTTTTATCATAAAGCCATGAAACGATCTGCTTAGCCGTAAAGCCAGGCATACCAAGATTCTTCACTACCGTTTGTAGCTCGGAAAGCGTCATTCCTGAAAGAGGATAGTTGGACATATCATATATCACTGTTTTCGGAGGGCAAAGATACATGATAAAATCCATTCATCGCGCGGTTGCATGAAGAAGAACCGCGCAAACGGACTTTTTATTTTAATTTGTATTCGTAGACTACCAATTCCCGGTTTTCGACAGCGCTCCAGACAAAGGCGTTCTTCGATTCGTCGTACCAAGCCTCGATAGCTGGGGATTGGCCGTAAGGGCGGCCGTCGATCACGACGTAGTCGTATTCGTAAGAAGAGGAGAAAGAATGCCCGTCATCCTTGGAGGTCAGATCCAAGTCGCCGTAGCCGTTGTCAAAGACCAAATGACTTCTTTCTTCCGCTACGACTCCGTTTCTATTTATATAGTGTCTCTTGTTCTCATAAAAACGATAACTGTATTTTCCGCTTTCGGTAAATGTCAGGCCGCTGATATCGTGTTCGTATGGCCCACCGATAGTAGAGCCGTTGACATTCACATAATATTTTTCGTTATTCCTGTAAGAATAGGCATATTTCCCACTTTCGATAAGCGTCAGGCCGCTGATATCGTATTCGTATGGCCCACCGACGGTAAAGCCGTTGACATTTACATAGTATTTTCCGTTATTTCTGTAAGAATAAGCATATTCCCCGTTTTCGGCAAGCGTCAAGCCGCTGATATCATATTCGTATGGCCCGCCCACGGTAGAGCCGTTGACATTTACATAGACTTCATACCATTTTTCGTCATTACTGTATCCGAACGCATATTTTCCATCCCGGGCGAGCGCCAAGCCGTTGATATCGTGTTGGTATGGCCCGCCGACGGTAAAGCCGTTGACATTCACATAATGTTTCCCGTTCTCCTTATAGCAATAGGCATACTTCCCGTTTTCGGTTAATGTTACGTTAGAAACAGAGCCATAAGGGCCAACGATTACGCCGTTAATATTCAAGCGTTGGCGGCCGTCTTCACCCATCTTTTCAACAAAACCGATCTTCCTGTTCTCCCCGTTCCTACTGGCATACCACCTGTAGGCAAGTTTATACAAATAGTCATAACCTTTCCCCGGAGTATATATTCTTTCATAGAATGGATTCTCACAATAAACTTCATCAAACCCACCTTCTATAACGCCATGATAATTGATGTACCATCTGCCGTTTTCCCGGTATGTGAAAACATATCCCTTCGCCTCGCCGGGATTGGCGTAATATAAATGCCAGTCGTCATCAAACATGTTCCCGTTTCCCAACGCTGTTCTTATTCTTTCCCCATTAAAAACGAAAGTGAATTCTTTCGTCACCGTATCATGCGTCACACACGCGAAACGATTTTGATTGAACGTCTGGAATAAAGCATATTCGTTCTCATAGATCACTTCGTTGGCGTTCATCGTAAACACCACTTCCCGTTTGGAGGGTTGTCCGAAAGCAGACGTTGCAAGGACCACAACCAACAGCATAACCGAAAACAATTTCTGTGTTTTCATAAAACATTCCATTTAAAAGCCAAAAGTGGACAAGAGCGCTGTTATAAATAACCAACGACTATAAATTCTATATAAATCTCACTATATATTTATCTCATCAAAGGGGATAATTGCACTTAAAACCACACGATACAAACGTACAAGAATCCGTCACCACAAAAACAGTTCTTCAAACGCTCTTTTAGTGGGGACAAACATATCTTTTTTATTTGAACAATGCAAACTTTACAGCAATTAATTTCTAAACTTACCGGAAGCAAGAGAATATCCGAATGGGGTTTCACTCATCTTCCGTGTCTTTATGTTCAATATTATAGGCCGATAGCTTACATAATGACACCAAACAGAAAGATCCGCTTACACGGTATGCTGCAAAAAACTCCCTTCAGGGAGTCAATATACGTTAAAAGACCGTTAATTAAACTTTATCGGACGGGGAAATTCGCTTTTCCGTACAGAAAAGTTCATTCGCCCGTTCGGAAAAGTTTGTTCGTCCGTTCAGCAAAGTTTATTCGTCCGTTCGGGAAAGTTTATTCTTCCGTTCAGCAAAGTTTGTCCGCCCGTTCAAAAGCCCGTTATTTTCCTTTCTTTTGATGTTTTTTTCTCTATAAGCGTTCAATTTCCGTTCGTTTTGAAACTGACGATATAACGTTCGGATCATCATCTTGGAAACAAAAGAACAGCAAACACCGCCGATCTGAACCAAAATGCTCGTCTGCTCTTCTTCCCGCTATCTATCTGAATATTCAAAACGCGTTTCTTTCGCGTTCTTTTCGTGCAACAGTAGAGTCGCCCGTGAAAAACGCAATACAGAAGCGTTTGAATATCAATGTGTCAAAATGACAAAAAGATATGGAGCCGGATGCGGCTTCCATAGAACATAAAAATTATCCGGAATTCGCTTGGATTTTAAATGGTCACTTTCTTATCTGCCCATCGCCTTCAATGATCCATTTGTATGAGGTGATCTCCTCCAGTCCCATGGGGCCGCGGGCATGAAGTTTCTGTGTACTGATGCCTATCTCGGCTCCCAGTCCGAACTGCGCTCCATCGGTGAAAGCGGTGGACGCGTTGGTATATACGCAGGCGGCGTCCACGAGTTGGGTAAACAGGCGCGCGTGTTCTTTACTCTCCGTGACGATGCACTCGCTGTGCCTTGAGCCGTATTCGGCGATGTGCCCGATGGCGGCCGCCAGGTTGCCTACCGTTTTTATGGACATGGTGTACGACAGGAACTCCGTGCCGAAGCTCCCAGCCGTGGCAGGCTTCAGTAACTTTTCCGGATAGCGCCCGTTCAGCGCCCGACAGGCTTCCGTATCCGCGTAGATCAGCACGTTGCGCTCCGACAACGTCCGGCATAGCGCCGGCAGATCGGCCAACCGTTTACGGTGGATGATCAGGCAGTCTAACGCGTTGCAGACGCTTACCCTGCGGGTCTTGGCGTTATGGACGATGGGCGCTCCCTTGCTTACGTCGCCAAACTCATCGAAATAGGTGTGGCAAATGCCCGCTCCCGTTTCGATGACCGGTACGGTCGCGTTCTCGCGTACGAAACGGATCAGGTTGCCGCTTCCACGTGGAATGATGAGGTCGACGTAGCCTGCGGCGCGCAACAACTTGCCGGTCGTTTCCCTGTCGGGCGGCAGCAAAGTGGCTACAGCCGGGTCTATGCCAAACTGCTTCAACACGGTGTGGATCACACTGACGATAGCCTTATTCGATCCGTATGCGTCCGTGCTCCCCTTCAGCACGCAGGCGCTTCCGCTCTTGAAGCAAAGCGAGAAGACATCGAAACTCACGTTGGGACGCGCTTCGTAGATCACGCCGATCACTCCGAAAGCTACACTTATCTTCGTCAGTTTCAGGCCATTGGGGAGCATCGTTTCCTTCAGGACACGCCCCAACGGAGAGGGTAGCGCGGCTACGTTCCTCATGTCATCGGCGATGCTTTGAAGGCGTTCTTCGGTGAGCTTCAGCCGGTCGTACTCAGGGGCATCCCTGTCCATACGGGCGAGATCTGCGGCGTTCGCCTCCAGAATAAAACGGCTGTGGTCGAGGGTAGCCTGCGCCACAGCCGCCAAGACTTCATCGATCTGCGCGCCAGCGAGCAGCGCCAATTGACGGGCGGCATCACGCGCAGCGCTCAGGTTCTTGTTCGTTTGTTCCATAAGGCGCACTACTCCAAATAAAGGTAATCATAATGCACAATGGCTTTCTTGCCATGCTTGCCTATCAGCGCACGCGCTTGTTCCGAGCTGTAACCGGTTCGGCCCACACCGATCTGCCTCCCCCTGTCGTCCATGATGCGGACGATGTCGTCCTTCTCGAACTGACCTTCGATGCGGGTCACCCCCACGGGTAGGATGCTGACCGCTTTATCCGAGTTCATCACTTCCGTAGCATACGCATTGATGTGTATCTCGCCTTTGGCGAAGCCTTCGCTGTGGGCGATCCACTTCTTTACACTCGAAGCGGCTTCCTTTGCAGGGATGAAACGGGTGCACAGCGCTTCATCCGGACGTTGCAGAAGGTCGATCAGGATGTTATCCCGCTTGCCGTTGGCAATGATAACCGTAATCCCTTCGTCGGCCACCTTACGGGCGATTGTCGTTTTGGTGATCATTCCTCCGCGTCCAAAGCCTGAACGGGACGCCTGGATATAGCCGGACAAGTCTTGTCCTTGTTCAATCTCGCGTATGACCGACGAACCCGCTTCCGATGGCGGGCCGTCGTAAATACCGTCAATATCGCTAAGAATGATCAGCGCCTGCACATCCATCATAGCGGCAATCAATCCCGATAACTCGTCATTATCCGTAAACATAAGTTCCGTAACGGAGATGGCGTCGTTCTCGTTGACAATGGGGATTACGCCATTGTCCAACATGACGGACATGCAATTCCTCTGGTTGAGGTAGTGTCTCCGCGTCCCGAAATTCTCTTTTGTGGTGAGCACTTGCCCGACGGGTATACTATGTTCACGGAACAACTCGTAGTAACGGTTAATAAGTTTAGCTTGTCCTACCGCCGAAAAGAGTTGACGCTGGTCTACACGATCCAGCTTTCCGGATGTCTTTATCTCGCTACGTCCGGAAGCCACAGCTCCTGAAGAGATGAGGATGACCTCTACGCCACTTTTGTATAGCTCCGCCACCTGATCGGTAATAGCCGACATGCGCGTCACATCCAGCGTTCCGTCCCGGCGGGTAAGCACATGGCTTCCGATTTTTACTGCGATTCGCGTAAACTGTCGGGTCATTTTCCTAACGATTTGAAGCCGCTTTCTCCTTATCCCTGTCTCTGATCATTTCTGTGGCGGCTTTGTAGTCGCTTTCGTTCACCATGATGGATACTTCGGGACTGATATATGGAGCAAGCGTACCCATAATACCATCTTTCACAACAGATTCGATCCCGTTACTTTCCAGTAATCCTTTCGTAAGCTCGGCTTCCCACAGAGAACCGGCAAATACTTCAACCAATGAGGTATCGTCTTTTCCTTTCATAATGATATAGTGTATTAAATGGTTTGGTTATACACAAATATAACAAAAAACCGGCACATAGTGTTCTAACTACTTACTACTTGCTACTTCTATACGTTGTGCTGTTATCTTTTCGTTCAGGAAGATAGAAGCCGATTCGCGGAACTTGTCTTCCGACTCTGTTGTAAAGTAGAAACACGTACCGTTCCGGGTGCACTTTCCGTCCATTCCGGGGTGCCGGTGGAAATAATCTTTCAGGCTTGCGGCAACATATTCTCCCTGGGAGACGATGGTTACTCCTTCCGGCACAAAGCGTTCGATCCTGTTCAGCAACAGGGGATAATGCGTACAGCCCAGAATGACCGTGTCTATCTTACGATCTTTATACAATAGGCTGTCCAAGTCCTTTTGGACAAAGAAGTCGGCTCCCAATCCGTGCGCCTCATTGTTTTCGATGAGAGGCACCCACATCGGACAGGCTTGCCCATATACCTTAATGTCCGGGAACAACTTATGGATCTCCACCGGATAGGATTCGGATTTGATTGTTCCCGATGTAGCCAACACTCCAACGTGACGGCTCCGGGTGATCCGGCCGATACATTCTGCCGTCGGGCGGATAACGCCCAGTACACGCCGTTCCGGATCAATCCTTGGCAGATCGTTGATTTGAATGGTCCGTAACGCTTTGGCTGAAGCCGTGTTGCATGCCAATATTACCAGGTGGCATCCCATCCCGAAGAGTTTGTTTACGGCTTGCAGCGTAAACTCATAAACGATTTCGAAAGAACGGGTACCATAAGGAGCACGGGCATTGTCACCCAGATAGATATAATCATATCCGGGTAATACCTGCCTGATTTTGTCGAGTATGGTAAGGCCTCCATAGCCGGAGTCGAACACTCCGATCGGACCGGGAGCTTTAGATAGATTCTCTTTCATCGTCAATAACAAAAAAAACGCGGATGAGCGCTGATATTCGCTCATCCGCGTTATCCGCGTTTATAATCAGGTTCTGATTATTTTATGCCGACTTTAGCTTTAACCTTCGCGGAAACATCCGTTACCAAGCTTTCGCTAACGTAAGGAATAGATGTTCTTGACAAGTCGAAGATAACAATCATATTCTCCTCTGCACCGACATCTTTAATCGCATCGTCTACCTTCTTCATAATAGGAGCCATAAGTTCCTGTTGAGTCTTTTGCAATTGTTGGTAAGCTTCCTGTTGGAACTGTTCACTTCTTTCCGCCATGCTTTGAAGTTCCTTTTGTCTTCTTTCCTGGATGTTCGTCGGCAAACTACCATCGGCAACGGCTTGTTGGAACTCTTGATATTTCTTCGTAAATTCCTCGTTTGTCCTTGTCATTTCGTCCTGGTATTTCTTTTCCAGCGCCTGAATGTCAGATACCGCTTTCGTATACTCCGGCATCAAAACAATGATCTCCTGAGAATAAACCTGGCCGAACTTAACAGATTGTGCAAACACGCTCATCGGGATAACAAGCATGATTACGAGTGCGATTTTCTTTAGCATAGTCTTATTATTTACTTTTAATGATTATTATCTTGGGTTATAGCATGCAAATATATGAAATTAATCTGAATATCCTAATTTAAACAGGACTTCATTACTAATGTCGATGCGCGGCGAAGCAAAGATGACACTCGTAGCCGAGGCCCTGTCGATAACGACCGAATAGCCGTTTTGCTCGGCGATCTCCTTGACCGCCTCATAAATATCATCTTGAATGGGTTGCATGGCAGCCTGCCGGCGTTTGGTCAATTCTCCTTCGGGGCCGAAGTATTTGCGTTTGAGTTCGCTTATTCCCTTTTCCTTGGCAATGACTTCTTCTTCTTTCTTTGTTCTTTGTCCATCAGTTAAGGATGCATATTGCACCTGATATTCTTTGTATATCCGTTGCGCTTCCTGAGATAACGCCTCTATCTCGTCCTGCCACTTTTGCGACAGTTCGTTCAGTTGCTCGTTGGCACGTGTGTAGGCCGGTATATTTTCCAGGATATACTCCATATCGATCAACGCATACTTCTGCGCGTTTGATGTAAGACTTACGACAAACATCAGGAGAATGAACAGGATTGATTTTCTCATCGTTGCTTAGTTTTAGTGATACATATTAGAATTCTTGACCTAAAATAAAGTGTAGCTGTGAGCCGCTATATTGTCTGCTTCCGAACACTTTGTCGAAACCATAAGCCCAGTCGATACCCATCATACCGATCATAGGCAGGAAGATACGTACGCCAACGCCGGCAGAACGTTTCAGGTCGAACGGATTGAATTTACTAACATCGCTCCATGCGTTACCGGCTTCGAGAAACCCGGAAACATAGATACTGGTGGTTGGTTCAAGCATCAGCGGGTATCTCAATTCAAGTCCGAGACGGGAGTAGGCGTAACCCATTGCGCCGTTAGGGGTCAGGGAGCTGTTTTCATAACCGCGCAATGCGACGCTTTCGGTTGCATAGCTGGAATATCCCGTCATACCGTCGCCTCCGACATCGAACGTCTCGAAAGGAGATCTCTTGCTTTTGTTGTAATGTCCAAGCAAACCGTATTCCACACGTGTCATAATAACCGGCGTTTTCTTTGCATCGCTTAGCGCTGTATATGTTTTAGACTTAAATTTCCATTTATGGAACTCCACCCATTTGTGCATCTTGTTTACATCGTTCTGATTGCTCAGGTCGTACTTGCCGTAATCTACTCCATCAAACAAAGAGTAAGGAGGCGTAGCTTGTACGGAAAATGTAAATTCGGATCCCGTACGCGGGAAGATCGGGTTATCGATAGAACTTCTGTTTAACGTAATACCCAAACTGATGTTGTTACAATTACCATTGGTTACCGGAAAATAAATCCATTCACTCAGGATATATTTCTGGTAGGAAAGTTCGGCGGACAGCGTGAAATAGTCATCCGGCCATTTCAGACGCTTACCCCAACCGATAGAAAGGCCGAACATCTTGATTGATTTATCCGGGTCATAATAGTTCTCGTAGCTGTTATAGCCATAGTTGTATGAACCGTATCCTCCATAGCTGCCGTAATAGTTATTGTATACGTTGTTCAGATAGGCTGAATTGAAATAATTACTACTGATATCGCTTTGCAGTGAGAAGAACGCCGATACCGAGAACGAGTTCGGACGTTTACCGCCAAACCACGGGTCAAAGAACGAAATGCTGTAGGATTGATAATAATCGGCATTCGTTTGTCCGCTGATGGTCAATGTTTGTCCGTCGCCCTGCGGTAAGATACCCCGGTAGTTATCGGTCTTCTTCACCAGGTTGCCGATAGAGAAGTTAGTGAACTTCAAACTTAATTTACCGATGATACCGGTCTGCCCCCAACCTGCGGAGAACTCCACCTGGTCATTAGCTTTGGATACTAAGTCATAGCCAATATCTACCGTACCGTTGACCTGGTCGGGTTGGATATCCGGTTGTATGTTTTCCGGGTCAAAGTGTCCCATCTGCTGCATTTCACGCATGGAACGCATCAGGTCTTCTTTGCTGAAGAGCGCTCCCGGAAGGGTACGAAGTTCGCGACGTACGACATTCTCGTACAGACGGTCGTTACCATTGATCTTTATTTTGTTGATCGTAGCCTGACGGCCTTCGGAGATTCTCATTTCAAGGTCGATCGAATCGCCTACGATATTCACTTCTACCGGATCAAGGGTATAGAACAGGTATCCGTTATTATAGTACAGATTACCGATCGCGTCGTCATCCGTGGTGATACGTTCATCCAACAGTTTCTGGTTATATACGTCTCCTTTCTTCATGCGGAGTATATAATTCAATTGGTCTGACGGATATAATGTGTTACCTACCCAGGCGATGTTGCGGATGAAGTATTTATCTCCTTCTTCAATTTTCAGGAATACGTCCACCGTTCTGTTATCGTAGTTGGTTACACTGTCGGTTACGATAAGGGCGTCACGATATCCAAGCTCATTATATTTGTCGATGATGAGTTGTTTGTCCGCTTCATAATTCTCGTTTACGAACTTCTTGGTACGGAACAGGTTCAACAATTTGCCCTTTTCATTGGTCTTCTTCATTACTCTCTTCAGTTTGGAAGTCTTGATGGCTTCGTTACCGACAATTGTAATCTGGTTAACCTTCACTTTTTCTTTCTTATCGATGTTAACGTCTACCAGTATTTGGTTTTCGTTATCCGTATCGTCTCTTTGTACGATAGTCACTTCTGCATTCTTGAACCCTTTATCGTCAAAGTAACGCTTGATCAATGTCTTTGCACGATCAATAAGGTTGGGCGTAATCTGGCTTCCTTTTACCAATCCAAGCTTTAGCTCCAGATCCTGGCGTTCCGATTTCTTCACCCCATTGTAGCGGATATCAGATATACGCGGGCGTTGCGCCAACTTGATCTTAAGGTAGATCTTATTATCCACGATCTTTTCGGCTGTGATTTGCACATTCGAGAACAATCCGTGTCGCCAGTAGCGCCTGATGGCCTGGGTAATCTCTTCACCCGGTACAGTAATGGTTTGTCCTACCGAAAGACCTGATAGCCCGATCAAGACATAATCTTCGTAATTCGTGACTCCTTCAACGCTGATACCGCCAATTTCATAGTTCTTTGGAGTTCCTGAATATAGAATAACCGGTTCTTGCGCGACTGCCTGAACAGCAAAGCATAATAGGCAGATGAATGTTACGAATATGAAAGAATAACGATATTGCATCTATATGATATGTTTTTGGTTACTATGCTATATTGTTTTAGTTTACTTGCTCGCTGGTTTTTCCGAAACGGCGCTCACGTCCCTGATAATCTTCGATAGCTTTATGGAAAGCATCCTTTTTGAAATCGGGCCAGTATGTGTCGCAGAAATACAGCTCGGAATAGGCGCATTGCCACAGTAGATAATTGCTTAACCGTATCTCTCCTCCTGTTCGAATAAGCAGGTCAGGGTTGGGCATAAAATGAGTGGTGAGACAGGATCCGAGACTGTTACTGTCAATCTCATCGAATGAAAGATGACCTGATTGTACTTTACGGATCAACTGTTTTGCCGCTTCAGTGATTTCCCAACGGGAAGAATAGCTCAGCGCCAGAACCAAGTACATACCATCGTTGTGCGCTGTGTTCTTTATGCAGGAGTTCAAACATTCCTGCACTTCGGCCGGTAGCTTCCCGATATCACCGATGACACGGAAACTGATGTTGTTTTTAAGGAATAGCTCTTCTTCAAGGGAATTGATCAACAGACCCATCAACGCAGTGACTTCTTCCGATGGCCTGCTCCAGTTTTCCATGGAAAACGTATAGAGAGTAAGGTATTTGACCCCCAGCCTGACAGCCTCTTCTACTATGATATGGACAGTCTCGGCGCCAACCTGGTGCCCATAACTGCGCTCTTTCCCGCGCAATTTCGCCCATCGGCCATTACCATCCATGATAATTGCAATATGCTGAGGAATACGGTCTAAATCCATGGTACCTTTATTGTATTTCGAATCCAAGCCTGTTCAACTTCCCTCTCCAGGCTTCGTCTTCTCCAGTCCAGAACATCCAGATATAATTATCTTCGTCAACAACCATAGCGTATCCACTTCTGTCTTTAAACACGCTTTCACCGTCGTCCAATGGGAAGATGAATTTCTTTTCTATCTTTTCCCAAACAATTCCGTTTATAGATATATATATATAGGAGAACCCATCTGTTGTTTTACCAAAGGCATAAATGGTGTTACCGTAATATAGAATGGATGGCTCATGCATTACCGGCAAGGCATACTTTTCTTTGCTGGGTGTCATAGCCCCCCAACTTAACCCATCTGTACTAAACCATGGGGTTGTTGCCTTAGCGTCAGCGTTGTCTTTCGACTCACCTATCAGAAGAGCTTGTTGTCCTCCGGTAGGGGTTGTATATGATTTCGTTGCTACAATACGCTCTGTTGGGAAACCGTTAGGGATAGTATTTCCTTTCGTCCAGGTTAATTCTCCGACGCCGCTTGATTTGGCAATGGCAAATACTCCGTCGTTGGTTATTGCCGAAATGTATTCACCGTTCCCGCTCTTGAATGTCGTAAGCAGGTTTTCTACGGAAACCGGGTCGGTACCCTCCCCCCACGTAGACGTCGCATG
>JAIRKY010000079.1 GCA_031259755.1 Mediterranea sp. (in: CFB group bacteria)
TCATTTAGCCCTGACCGTCTCTTAAGTTCAGTATAGTTCCATCTGGAATTGTCGACTAATAAATGCCATACTTTACTTGCATACATACCAATTTCTTTCTTATTCATTAGATCACTTCTTTAAGGGTTATAATTCAGGTTATATCATTCGTGCTCTTAAAATAATAAATATACTGTTCCTTCTCAAAGAAAAACAGAACTATTTCCCGCAATTCGTACCTAAAGGACAATCTCCAAGTAAAATATACTAATTCCTATTGCGCTTATATAAACAAAAGTATCCATCCTTTTAGATTCAAAAGGATGGATACACAAACAAAACAACAATTAAATTTAAAGAGACTTCATTACATCATTCCGCCCATACCACCCATTCCGGGCGCTCCCATAGACATTTCCGGTTTATCTTCCTTCTTTTCTACGATCACACACTCGGTAGTAAGGAACATACCTGCAATAGAAGCCGCATTTTCCAACGCTACGCGGGTTACTTTAGCCGGGTCTACCACACCTGCCGAGTGCATATTTTCATATACGTCCGTACGGGCATTGTATCCGAGATCATCTTTACCTTCGCGTACTTTCTGCACAACAACCGCGCCTTCTTTACCGGCGTTGGCCACGATCTGACGAAGCGGCTCTTCAATTGCGCGTTTGATGATCTCAATCCCTGTAGTTTCATCGGCATTGTCGCCTTTCAAACCTTCGAGCGCTTCGATCGCGCGGATATAAGCCACACCACCGCCCGCAACGATACCTTCTTCGATGGCGGCGCGGGTAGCGCACAATGCATCGTCCACACGGGCTTTCTTTTCTTTCATTTCCACTTCGCTTGCAGCGCCTACATAAAGTACGGCCACACCGCCGGACAGTTTAGCCAGGCGTTCCTGAAGTTTTTCCCTGTCATAATCGGAAGTCGTTGTCTTGATCTGCGATTTGATCTGGTTTACGCGAGTCTCGATGTTAACTTTTGAACCGGCTCCATTTACGATCGTCGTATTGTCTTTAGAAACCGTTATTTTATCGCAAGTGCCCAACATTTCCAACGTAGCTTGTTCCAGTGTCAGGCCTTTTTCTTCGCTGATCACCAAACCGCCTGTCAATACCGCGATGTCTTCCAGCATTTCTTTTCTTCTGTCGCCAAAGCCCGGAGCTTTTACCGCGCAGATCTTCAATTGAGAACGCAGACGGTTCACAACCAGTGTAGTCAACGCTTCGCTATCTACGTCTTCGGCAATAATAAGCAATGGGCGGCCTGTTTGCACGGCTGGTTCCAAGACAGGAAGCATATCTTTCAGGTTCGAGATCTTCTTATCGTAGATCAGAATGTATGGTTTTTCCATTTCACATTCCATCTTCTCCGTGTTGGTCACGAAATAAGCCGACAAATAGCCACGGTCAAACTGCATACCTTCTACCAACTCGATCGTTGTATCGGTACCTTTAGCTTCTTCAATAGTGATCACACCGTCTTTTGATACTTTACGCATGGCATCGGCCAATAACGCGCCGATCGCGGGATCATTATTCGCCGAGATAGTAGCCACTTGTTCAATCTTATCGAAGTTTTCTCCGACTTCTTCCGATTGAGCCTTGATCAATTCTACGACTTTAATCACAGCTTTGTCGATACCACGTTTCAAATCCATCGGGTTAGCTCCCGCGGTTACATTTTTCAAGCCTTCGGCTATGATAGACTGCGCCAATACTGTAGCGGTAGTAGTACCGTCGCCTGCGTCGTCGCCTGTCTTTGACGCAACTTCTTTCACTAATTGCGCACCTGCGTTCTGATAAGGATCAGACAATTCGATTTCTTTAGCTACGGTTACGCCGTCTTTTGTGATCTGAGGCGCTCCAAATTTCTTTTCGATGATCACGTTACGGCCTTTAGGCCCAAGGGTTACCTTTACGGCATTCGCCAATTCATCAACTCCTTTTTTCAATTGATCGCGAGCTTCAAGACTGAACAATATTTCTTTAGCCATTTTATTTTAGTTTATAAGTTTATAAGTTCGAGGTTTCTTTGTTAACTTAAAGAATGGCGAGCACATCGCTCTGACGCATGATCAGATATTTGTCGCCTTCTACTTCAAGTTCGGTGCCGGCGTATTTGCCATACAAAACCGTATCACCAACTTTCAACACCATCTCTTCATCTTTTGTTCCTTGGCCTATCGCCACAACTTCACCTTTCAAAGGTTTTTCTTTCGCTGTATCAGGGATAATGATACCACCAATAGTTTTTTCTTCTGCGGGTGCGGGAAGTATCAGCACTCTGTCCGCTAACGGTTTAATTTTCATCATTCTAATTTTTAACTATGTTATTAATAAATTATTAGTTTTAGTTATCTGGTTCCCAGACGCCAAAGATAAAGCGAAAACCGTGCCAAAAATGTTTTCTACTTCCCGGACTGACAAGACGTCATACTTCAAACCGCTGTTATCACATTCACTGAATTTTCGTCAGCGATCCTTATTCTATACCGTGTATACACTTATTAATGGCTTTATCCCGGAAACATGGGAAGACACCTCAAACTGATGTGGAAAATTCCATTGATTATGCCGACCTGTGGGGTTGCTTGCCTGACCGCCCTGACAGTATTCGCGCTTTTAATGATAAGAATAGTTGAAATTACACAAGGAGTTAACTCATGTGAGTTCGATATAAATTATGATGCGTTCTCTTACATCGAATTCACATTAAACTAAAATCAAATGAGCACGGCTGAGATCAGTTCTTTTACCGATAGAAGTTTCTGCTCACCGGTCTCCATATTTTTCAGCGTGACTTTTCCTTCCACCATTTCAGTCTCTCCGGCAATGGCTACAAAAGGAATATTTTTCGCATGGGCATAGCTCATCTGCTTTTTCATTTTTGAGGCGTCAGGATATAGTTCCGCGTTCACTCCCGCCGCTCTCACCTTAGCCAGAACCGGCATACAATAAGCTGCTTCCGCATCGCCAAAGTTCACAAAAATAAGGCGGGGGCCATTCACCGCTTCTTTTGGGTACAGGTCCAATTGGTTCAAGACGTCGAAAATACGGTCCGCCCCGAATGAGATGCCGACTCCGGACACTCCGGACAGCCCAAATACGCCTGTCAAATTGTCATAGCGTCCGCCTCCGGTGATACTTCCGATCTGCATGTCGAGCGCTTTCACTTCAAAGATGGCGCCGGTGTAATAATTCAAACCGCGAGCTAATGTCAAATCCAGTTCGATCTCGTTCTTAAGTTCCAATTTATCCAGTACGGCAAGAATGAACCTGATCTC
This sequence comes from Mediterranea sp. (in: CFB group bacteria), assembly GCA_031259755.1. Lineage (GTDB taxonomy): Bacteria > Bacteroidota > Bacteroidia > Bacteroidales > Bacteroidaceae > Bacteroides. The sequence continues at coordinate 3,275 of JAIRKY010000079.1, forward strand.
TTCCACACCTTTCACGCCGATCTCACTACCCGCCAGAACTGTTTTCAATGTATCCAGCTTTTCGGTATTTGTTCCGCTCAACAAAACAACAGGTTGCAGCTTAGCGATCGCTTCGTCGCTAACACCCTTATCGGCCAGTTCTTTGTTTACGTTCTCCAAGCCGATCTTATCCAGCTTATCGATGGCTACCGTAATATCGACAATCTTATCTGCTTCGCCAATGACCTCGGCAATTCCGGCCAGTATCTTACGGTTATTGATCTTGACACAAACACGAATGCCAAAACGCGTAAACACCTGGTCTACGATCTGCATCAGTTCCACTTCGTTCAATAACGAGTCACTACCGACTACATCGGCGTCGCATTGGTAAAATTCCCGGTAACGTCCTTTCTGCGGACGGTCGGCACGCCAAACCGGCTGAATCTGATAGCGTTTGAAAGGGAAATTGATCTCATCGCGGTGCATCACCACATAACGGGCAAAAGGGACGGTCAAATCATAGCGTAATCCTTTTTCACAAAATTTACCTGCAAGTTTCACCGCGTCGCGGCTAAGCAACTCTTCATCTGTTATTCCTGAAAAATAGTCACCGGAGTTCTGAATCTTAAAGAGTAGTTTATCGCCTTCTTCCCCATACTTCCCCATAAGTGTAGAAAGCATTTCCATCGAAGGGGTTTCGATCTGCTGGAAGCCATACAGATGATACACATCGCGGATGGTGTTAAATATATAATTACGTTTCGCCATTTCCACCGGCGAAAAGTCACGGGTTCCTTTGGGTATATTTGGTTTTGCAGCCATCATTACAATCTATTTTATTGAGCTGCAAAGGTAATGATTTATACGGAATAACGCATAAAACGATATATGGTATATCTTAAGCAGTAACGTTTAGTCTCTTCTACCCAGAAATATCAGGATATAATAGATCAATGTAGCCAAAGACGCCAACGCGGCTACCACATAAGTATATGCGGCGGAACGAAGGGCGTCTTCAGCCTGTTTATGATTGTACGAGTTGCTTATTCCTGAAGCGCTTAACCATACCAGCGCGCGTTTGCTTGCATCAATCTCAACAGGCAATGTAACGAAACTAAAGAGTGTAGTCATTGCAAACAAGATAATACCCGCCAACATCAACTGCGGGAAACTATTGATCAACAAAATACCTCCAAGCAAAAGCCATGTCACCCATTGTGAAGCAAAAGTCACTACAGGCACCAGTTTGCTGCGCATCGTCAACGGAGTATATGCGCGGGCATGCTGAACGGCATGTCCACATTCGTGCGCGGCCACTGCCACTGCCATAATACTGTCGCCGGCATATACGCCTTCACTCAAGTTCACTGTCTTATTCGCCGGATTGTAGTGGTCGGTCAACATACCGGAGATATGCGTTACCTGTACATCATAGATCCCGTTGTCATGCAGCATTCGTATAGCCGCGTCACGACCCGTCATTCCGTTGGCAACAGGAATCTTAGCGTATTTCTTATACTTGCTTTTCAGGTTTAACTGCACCAAGTAGCTCACCAGAGCGATACCTATAAATATGATCCACGAAGAAGGAATTACCATATACGTATTTTTTATACTATAATTAAATTACAAATAGTTTACCAAAAATAGATATAAAAAATAAGAGAGTCTATCAAACTCTCTTATTTTTTAGGAAGAATTATATAATTTCCACAGTTATTCTTCAACATAGCGTTCAATGGTCTGAGTTCTATCAGGCCCTAACGATACAATGACGATCTTTACTCCCAATTGTTCTTCAAGGAATGTCAGATACAAATTGAATTCTTCCGGGAATTCATCTTCGCTTTTCATTTTTGTCATGTCGGTCTCCCATCCCGGCAATTCAACATAGACAGGCTCTACGCTATCAGTGATGTCATAAGGGAAATGATCTATTTCCCGACCGTCTATTCGATAAGCGACACAAGCGTTGATCGTGGCGAATGAGTCCAGGACGTCGCTCTTCATCATGATCAATCTGGTTACTCCGTTTATCCTGATCGAGTATTTCAAGGCAACCAGATCTATCCAGCCACAACGGCGTTTACGTCCTGTTACTGATCCGAACTCATGTCCGAGAGTACAAATCTGATCGCCGACTTCATCAAACAGTTCAGTCGGGAATGGTCCGGAGCCTACGCGGGTGCAATACGCCTTAAAGATACCATACACTTCACCAATACGGTTTGGCGCTATCCCTAAACCGATACATGCGCCTGCGCAGATCGTATTCGATGAGGTGACATAGGGATAAGAACCGAAATCAACATCGAGCATAGTACCTTGAGCGCCTTCGCAAAGCACTTTCTTACCTTCGCAAAGCAGTTTATTGATTTCATGCTCACTGTCGGCCAGCCTAAAGCCTTTAAGGTATTCGATTCCTTCAAACCAGGTTTTCTCCAGTTCGGTAAGATCGTATTCGAAGTTCAGGGATTTCAATGTTTGTTCGTGACGTTGTTTAGCCTGCGCATATTTCTCCGCGAAATGCCACAGGATATCACCTACACGCAAACCATTACGACTAACTTTATCTGTATATGCCGGCCCGATACCTTTTCCTGTCGTACCTACCTTCCGCTCACCCTTGGCTGCTTCATAAGCAGCATCCAGTATGCGGTGTGTAGGCATAATCAGGTGAGCTTTCTTTGAAATGAAAAGTCTATCTTTCAGGTTATGCCCTGCGTTTTCCAATGCTTCCGCCTCCGCTTTGAATAAAGCCGGATCAAGCACTACGCCATTACCTATGATATTCACTTTATCGCCTTGGAAAATACCCGACGGAATAGAACGAAGTACGTACTTCTGTCCTTCGAATTCAAGTGTGTGACCTGCATTAGGACCGCCCTGAAAACGCGCCACTACATCGTATCCGGGAGTCAACACATCGACTACTTTTCCCTTTCCTTCGTCGCCCCATTGCAAACCTAATAGTACATCTACTTTCATTTTTCCTTTTTATTATGATTACTTTGTTTCCGTTTATTCTTCCGGTCGCACTTACTGCATAGCCCATAGATATACAGGGAGTAATGAGACAGTCGAAATTTACTCAACCGTGTACTTTCAATCGCCTTTTGCAACACTTCGTTCTGAAATTCCACCACAGAGCCGCATTGTGTACAGATCTGATGGTGATGTGTATCTCTGTTATAGGACTTTTCATATTGCGAAGAGTGTGTAAACTGGTGTTTAATAATCAGCTTGGCATTGATAAGTAAAATAATGGTATTGTAAAGTGTAGCTCTGCTTACCCTGAATTTCTCATGATCCATCATCTGGATATATAATGAATCAATGTCGAAATGTCCTTCTATGGAGTAGATTGTGTCGAGTATAGCATACCTTTCAGGAGTCTTCCGATGCCCGTTAGCTTTCAGATATTCGGTAAATATCCGTTTAACTATATCTTTCACTTCTGAAGTTCCCATATAGCGTTCAATTAAACGCCAACAAAGTTAGCCGTTTTTTGCAGAACGCAAGAGATAAAAGAAAGTTTTTTCAGGATTTGGATAAGCCTTTCAGAAGTTCTCCGCTTCTTCTTTTACCACGTTGTAAAGCATACGTTCCATTTCATTCTCCGACCCGGCATAACGTTCCACCATACGGCATACGCCAAAAGCGTTTCTCTCGCTGTATTGCATATATTTACGAATGGCCGACAAGGCCGAATTCCGTACGTGATAGACGCCCGAAAGTACTGCCGTTGTCGCCTGATCAAGCAGTTCCGAGGAAACCCTTTCCACCATGTCTCCTTTCTTCATCAATAGCCGGGCTATTGTTTGGTATCCGACAACCTGCACATACTCTCTTTCATCGGCTATCCATTGGAACGTTTTCGCCGGAGCATAAGGTAAATACTGTAAAAGGTTCATCGCGGTCAGCTCGGCTATTTCAACATTCCGGATATCTTCTACCCAAATATCCGCGATCTCATGATAAAAAGTATCGATGGGTTGCAGCATACCCGCCAGTATCTTAAACTCCCGGATATCTTCTTTCCAGAGCGCCTGGGCAAGCGCATGGTCTTTCTCATATCCGGCGGCGATCATTTTTATGCGTGGGAGCTCTACCCCAAAGTTGAGTTTATAGACCAACCCTTTCTCGCGCATGCTTTGAGACACAACTCCGTTCATTCCCAAATGGAGTTGTGTTCTGATATCTTTTAATATTTCATTCAATTCCATCAAACCATCAATACTTCTTCATCCCATGTCCCTAAAACAAGAAAAAGGAAATACTCCCAATGATTATGTATCCGGAATAATTCCTTTTTCTTGCATCAAACGTACAATTTATTGTATCTTCGCGTGTTTCCTGCGATACCCGTTGGGTGTGTCACCAATGTATTTATAGAAAGCGGCATAGAAAGACTGACGATTAGCAAAACCAACCATTGCACTGACTTCCTCCACATTTTTATCAATATATCTTCTATCAGTCAACAAGTGCAAAGCATCCTGTACCCTGTACTTATTCAACAAACAAGAGTAGTTCATTCCGAAACGTGAATTTACTACTGCAGACAAGTAACGCGTGTTCGTTTTTAACTCTTTCGCTAAGATTTTTGCTGAATAATCAGGATCTCTATACTTCTTCTGCATGACAACGATCTCCATGATCTTGTCATATAACTCATCCGCTAACTCAGGCCTGATTAAAGTTCTGTAAGCCGCCTTCTTCTCCTTTTTGTCCCTAAGATTGTAAGGATGCTTTTTAGGAGTCCTCCCTTGTTTTTTGTTTTCTAAATCACTCATTGAATTAACTGGTTTTATGGTGTTCTTATTCTTATACCATCTGCACCTAAGCACATTTGATGTTACAAACATCATACTTTTTTTTTATATACGCAACATTTTCGTTTATATTTTTTGTATAGACGACATAAAAAAACACTTTACAATAGGAAATATACATTATGCTTTCTTCATGTAATTAACAATCCATTCTCCTAATTCATAAGTAGAGTAAGATTTTTCACCTTCTACCTGAATATCCGGTGTGCGTATATTGGCATCCATTGAAGCATTTACGGCTTTACGGATCAAACGGGCTTCCGCTTCCAAGCCGAATGCGTAATCAAACATCATCGCAGCCGACAATACGGCGGCCAGCGGGTTGGCTATGTTTTGACCTGCCGCCTGCGGCCATGAGCCATGGATCGGTTCGAAAACGGAAGTGTGCGTTCCGATAGAAGCGGATGGTAATAATCCCATAGAACCGGTAATAACCGAAGCTTCATCCGTCAAGATATCACCGAACATATTTTCGGTAACTATTACGTCAAATGAAGTCGGCCATTGAATCAAACGCATAGCCGCATTGTCCACAAACATGTATTCGGTTTCTACCTCAGGATATTCCGGAGCGATTTCCTTAGCTACTTCACGCCACAGACGGGATGTAGCCAACACATTGGCCTTATCTACCACCGTAACTTTCTTCCGGCGTTTCATTGCATATTCATAAGCCAGTGTAATAATACGTTCCACTTCCTCGCGACTATACACACACGTATCGTAAGCTGTGTTTCCATCTTCCGAACGACCTTGCGGACGACCAAAGTACATACCTCCGGTCAATTCACGGATACACATAAAGTCTGCGCCTCTTACCAGATCGGCACGCAACGGTGATTTATGAAGCAAGGATTCGAATGTGGTTACCGGACGGATATTTGCATACAATCCCAAACGCTTGCGCATAGCCAGCAATCCTTGTTCGGGACGTACCTTAGCCGATGGGTCATTATCAAATTTCGGGTCACCCACTGCGCCGAAGAGCACAGCATCGCTCTTCATACACAATTCATGCGTTTCTTCCGGATACGGATTACCTACCCGGTCAATCGCCGTAGCGCCACAAATGCCATACGTATAGCTCAATTCATGACCAAATTTCTCACATGCTGTGATCGTAGCGTCCAGCGCTACTTTAACAATCTCAGGGCCAATTCCGTCACCCGGTAGGATAGCAATATTCAATTTCATAATTCTAATTCATAATTCTGATTAAACAATATGTCAATGTACCAATTAACATTGCACACCAACATTTACACTATATTATTTAATAGTCTAGTAGATCAATACTCTTCTATTATGTTAAGCATTTTAATTGTAGCTTTTATAGCTGCTTCCGTCTGATCGGCATCCAACCCCCGTGTACGGAAAACTTTGTCTTCATAACTCCAGGTGATGACGGTCTGTACAAAAGCATCCGTCCTTCCTCCCGGCGGGATACTGACCGCATAATTGATCAGCATAGGGAATTTACGGTTCAGCGTTACTTTATAAACCTTACGCAAAGCGCGAACAAAAGCGTCATATTGTCCGTCTCCGGATGAACTTTCTTCATACACTTTACCGTTAATCTCCACGCTCAATGTCGCCATCGGGCGTAAACGATGCGCTAAGGTCACAAAGTAGCTTTTCAGTTTAACTTTATTGCCCATTGTTTCGCTTTTGAGCACATCGGAAATGATATAAGGTAAATCTTCCCGCGTTACAAGTTCTTTCTTATCTCCCAGTTCGATAATGCGTTCCGTCACCCGGCGCATGGATTCTTCATCCAATTCAAGCCCAAGGCTTTCCAGGTTCTTACGTATATTTGCTTTACCCGATGTCTTTCCCAGCGCATATTCACGTACACGTCCGAAACGTTCCGGCAATAAGTCATTATAATATAGGTTGCTCTTATTGTCTCCATCGGCATGCACACCGGCAACCTGGGTAAAAACATTCTCTCCCACGATCGGTTTATTGGCGGGAGTGATCACGCCGGAGTAAGATTCAACCACGCGGCTCACATCATTCAAACAACTTTCGTCAATATTCGTCACTGCGTTAAAGTGGTCTTTCAGAATGGCCTGTACACTTGCCAAAGGCGCATTTCCGGCTCGCTCACCTAATCCATTGATCGTCGTGTGTAATCCTTTAGCGCCACTCAGCACAGCCGCAAGCGTGTTACTCACCGCCAGGTCATAGTCATTGTGCGCATGAAAATCGAAATGCTTATCAGGATAACGCCTGATCATCTTACGCATAAATTCCACCACTTCCAACGGATTGAGGACACCCAGCGTATCGGGCAACATAAATCGTTTGATACCCGTATCTTTGAGTGCGTCCATCAACTGAAACACATATTCGGGAGAATGTTTCATTCCATTGCTCCAATCCTCCAGGTAGACATTCACATCGATATTCATCTCACCGGCATACTGAACGACGTCAATAATGTCGGCGACATGTTCATCACATCTCTTTTTCAGTTGGCAGGTGCAATGCTTCAACGATCCTTTGCATAACAAGTTGATCACACGGCAACCCGCTTGTTGAACCCATTCCAGTGAAGTTCGTCCGTCAATGAACCCCAAGGCTTCTACCCGCTGTAGCATATTTTTGCGGGCAGCCCAGTCGCAGATCATCCTTACGGCATCAAATTCGCCGTCCGAAACCCGCGCCGATCCTACTTCTATACGGTCTACTTTCAGCTCTTCCAGAAGCAGGCGCGCTATCATCAGTTTTTCATGGGGGACGAAAGACACTCCGCTGGTCTGTTCGCCATCGCGGAGTGTTGTATCCATGATCTCTATCTTGACGCTTTTTCTTCCCATGCCTCTATCTTGTCTTTGTTAGTCAACAGAAAATCAATATCGTCCAATCCGTTCTCCAGACAATGTTTCTTATAAGCGTTAATTTCAAACTGTTCGCTCCTGCCTGTTGATTTATTCGTTATGGTCTGTAAAGGAAGGTTCACTTCCACTTCCGCCTTCGGGTCTTTATTGATGGACTCGAACAAACCGGCTAAGAATTCATCGCTGACCACTACGGGAAGCACAAAGTTATTCAGGGCGTTGTTGCGGAATATATCGGCAAAAAAGCTCGATACCACTACCCGGAAACCATAACCCGCAATAGCCCAGGCAGCATGTTCGCGGCTTGATCCCGAACCGAAGTTCTTACCGCCAACCAGTATCTTTCCACCGTAAGCCGGGTCATTCAACACAAACGATTCAATTTTGTTTCCTTGCTTGTCATAACGCCAGTCACGGAACAGGTTGTCGCCAAATCCTTCTTTTGTAGTAGCTTTCAGGAAACGCGCGGGGATGATCTGGTCAGTATCTACATTCTCCAATGGGAGTGGCACGCAAGTAGATGTCAGTATATTGAATTTCTCTTTCATAAATTGTTAGAGCTTCACTTCAACCCTCTCCAAAGGAGAGAGAGAAAGGTTCGCTTCGTATTATTTAGTTATTTAATTATTTTACATATCTCAGATTGCTTTCAGACTCCCTCTCCTTTGGAAAGGGTTGGAGTGAGGCTTCTCGGATCGGTTATAACTCCTGTCACGGCGGCGGCGGCGGCTACCGACGGGCTGGCCAGCAAAGTACGCGCACCCGGCCCTTGTCTGCCTTCAAAGTTTCTGTTCGAAGTAGACACCGCATATTTCCCCGCGGGTACTTTATCGTCATTCATTGCCAGACAAGCTGAACAACCCGGCTGACGAAGTTCAAATCCGGCTTCCGCCAAAATCTTATCCAGCCCCTCTTCCTTTATCTGGGCATCAACCATCCACGACCCTGGAACCAACCAGGCCACAATGCCATCCGCTTTCTTTCTGCCTCTTACCAAAGCGGCAAAATCACGGAAGTCTTCAATACGTCCATTGGTACAAGAGCCCAGGAACACATAATCGACTTTCTTGCCAATCAAAGAACTTCCGGCTTCAAATCCCATATATTCCAATGACTTGGCATAAGAGATGCGGCCGGCTTCGGGTATGCTTTCCATTGCAGGAATATGTTCGGCGATCCCCATTCCCATACCCGGATTCGTTCCATACGTAATCATCGGCTCAATATCTTTTGCCCGGAACACAATCTCTTTATCAAACGACGCGCCTTCATCCGTTTTCAATGTTCTCCAATAAGCCACAGCTTTATCCCATTCCGCACCTGTCGGAGTATACTCACGACCTTTAACATAATCAACCGTCACATCATCCGGCGCGATCATACCACCACGCGCGCCCATCTCAATACTCAGGTTACAAAGGGTCAGGCGTCCTTCCATGGATAAGTTGCGTACAGCCTCTCCTGCGTATTCTACAAAATACCCGGTCGCTCCACCGGTCGTCATCCGGGATATGATATAAAGAGCCATATCTTTTGCTGTAACTCCTTCGTCCAGTTTACCTTCAACAGTAATACGCATGGTCTTCGGTTTAGTCTGAAGAATACATTGCGAAGCCATTACCATCTCTACTTCGCTGGTACCTATACCAAAGGCAACCGCTCCCATCGCTCCATGGGTCGAAGTATGAGAATCGCCGCAGACAACGGTCATCCCCGGTAACGTCAATCCTCTTTCCGGACCAACCACATGGATAATACCATTTTTAGGATGCATCATCCCGAAATAGTTCAGGCCGAAATCAGCCGCATTTCCGGCCAGGGTATCTACCTGTGTTCCGGATATGGGATCCTCGATCGGCTTGTCCTGGTCATGCGTCGGCGTGTTATGGTCGGGCATACAATAAATCTTTTCCGGACGGAAACATCGAATACCCCGCCGGCGTAAACCGGCGAAAGCCTGTGGGCTGGTTACTTCATGGCAGTAAAGCCTGTCGATATACAACTGTGTAGGCCCATCTTCTATTTGAGTCACGATATGAGCGTCCCATATTTTATCGAATAACGTTGAAGCCTCACTCTTTTTTTCTTTAGTCATATTAATTAGTCTTTTTATTTATTCTTTCAATATTAACCACAGATTAACAGATTACACAGATTGGATTATGCTGATCATCAATAATCTGTAAATTAAGAAATCTGTGTAATCTGTTAATCTGTGGTTAATCGGCATAGCTTTTACTTCACGAACTTGTTTATACAATCGATATAGGCTTCAACCGAGGCGGCAATAATATCCGTATTCGCTCCAAAGCCATAATACATCTGGTCATTATACTCCACTTGCATGTGTACTTTACCCATATCATCACTACCTTTACTGATTGCCTGGATAGTGAACTCTTTCAGGGTCATCTGGCGATCAATGATTCTCTTCAGCGCTTTGATCGCCGCATCTACCGGCCCGTTTCCACTGGCAACCGCCTCAAATTTCTCGCCGGCGACATTCAATCCCAAACTGGCTACCGAACGTACGCCAACTCCGCTGGTTACCTGCAAGTATTCTATTTTAATTCTACGGTTCTGACTGCGGTTAGCTCCTGCCAACACTAAGATATCATCGTCGTTAATATCTTTCTTGCGATCGGCTAATTTTAAGAATTGTTCGTAAATATCGTCCAGCTTATCCTGAGAAAGTTCTACTCCTAATACAGAAAGACGATGTTTCAATGCCGCGCGTCCACTACGGGCTGTCAATACGATAGAGCTGTCGTCAATACCCACATCACGCGGATTAATGATCTCATACGTTTCCATATTTTTCAATACACCGTCCTGATGAATACCCGAAGAATGTGCAAAAGCATTACGCCCGACAATTGCTTTATTCGGCTGTACCGGCATATTCATCAAGCTCGATACCATACGGCTTACCGGATATATCTTTTGTGTATTGATATTAGTCTCGATCTTTATCTCGTGGTGACTTTTCAAGATCATAACGATCTCTTCCATGGCGGTATTTCCCGCACGCTCTCCGATACCATTGATCGTAACCTCTACCTGGCGAGCGCCATTCAGTACACCGCTCATTGTGTTCGCTGTCGCCATACCCAAATCGTTATGACAGTGCGTAGAGATTACGGCTTTATCAATATTACTCACATGGTCTACCAGATACTTTATCTTCGCGCCATATTCGTCAGGCAAACAATATCCGGTGGTATCCGGGATATTCACAACGGTAGCTCCCGCTTTAATCACAGCTTCGATCACTCTTACCAGATATTCGTTATCCGTACGTCCGGCATCCTCCGCATAGAACTCTACGTCGTCTACAAACTTGCGCGCATATTTCACTGCCGCAACCGCACGTTCTATGATCTCTTCACGATTTGAATTAAACTTATGTTTGATATGGGGATCCGAGGTGCCAATACCCGTATGAATTCGCTTACGTTTCGCATATTGTAACGCTTCTGCCGCCACTTCAATATCTTTTTGTACGGCGCGTGTCAGGGCGCAGATCGTTGGCCATGTCACCGCTTTCGATATTTCAATAACCGAATTAAAATCCCCCGGGCTGGATATGGGAAAACCTGCTTCGATAATATCCACTCCCAACGCTTCCAGCGCTTTTGCCACCTGAATCTTCTCTACTGTGTTCAACTGGCATCCGGGCACTTGTTCGCCATCACGCAACGTTGTGTCGAAAATAAATAATCTGTCACTCATCTTTTATCTTATCATTTTAATATATAACTTCCTGATTCCGATTTCCTCATAAAAAAAGCCTTTCACACTTGGAAGTGAGAAAGGCTTTCGTATATCCTGCATCATACATAACTATACGCGACACTCACTTCCAACTAACATCGCTAGTAGAATAATACCACAAAGTAGAATATGTATAAATGATTGATCCATCTCACTCATCTCTTTTTCTTTAAACGTTGCAAAGGTAACTATTATTTTTAAAATCCAACTGATTTCTTACAATCTAAAAGTAAAAAACAAAATAAGGGAATAAAGTTGTTACTTTATCCCCTTAATTTTATCTTTTTAAGATTGAGTTCTACCTCAATCTCATTTATTCAACTGCAACCGCAGCTTTTTCTTCACAACATGCCGCTTTAGCCGAATCACATGCCAAAGAATCAGATTTGCAACATACTTTAGTTGAATCACATACTTTTTCTGTAGTTTCCTCTGCGCTGGCGGCAGATTTTTTATTACCACATGAAGATACAACCCCCAAACTGAACATTACAGCCATAGCTGCAAAAAATAATTTCATTTTCATAATTTATTCGCTTTTAATATAAATAATTAGATAGTGCGGTACAAAACTATAAAAAAATAGTTTATCCGACAAATGCATAGTTGAAAAAATAAGCTGAATTTATATCTTTGTTTTCCCACACACAAAAACAGTTTATAAATTTCGTGCGTTTTCCATATCCAACTTTTAGAAACTGTTTTGATTTTATTTTTTATCCGATGTCATAGCGGCTATAGACTGTGGAGGCGATGCCTTGTATGAGATACGGAAAACAGGAATCGAACTCTTCCCTGTGTAGGGAGGAGAGCCGGCCTTAGGTTCTGACGGTTTCCGCCGGTCGTTCACGCCCCGCGAGGTCGAGCGGATCGTCTTCTACCTGGGAGAACCCTGATAACTCAACGTAATATGAAATTATTACGTTGAGATATTGAATTATTACGTTGACTTATGAAATTATTACGTCGTAATATTGAATTATTACGTTGAGTTATTCTTCTATTCTTCTTGTAGCCATGCTGTCTGGCGGTGAGGAAACAGCCGATCGTGGCCAGTTCCCACTCGTAGGCCGAATAGTTGATCAGATTTAAAAACCCGTCGAGCGTTATGCCGCCCGACACATTGCTGAAACCTTTGCAGGTTGTTACCACCGGATATGTCATCGTGTCCTTAGTTGTTTTAAAATTGTTGTCTTGCCGGACTGTTCCGAAAAGCGGCTGCAAATGTCGGTGTTAGAATTTGAATATACAAATCGGATAGTGGGTTCGCCTGTGTCGCACTATTTGCGTAACCGTCTGATTATCTGTACGATCGCTCTTTTATTTTAAAATTTCACAGGAAAGAATTAATAATCTTTAACGGAGAGCCTCGCGTATGCGCGCGTATGTGTGTATGCGTATATATTCTTTTTTTATTTTTTTTGTGTGTAACAAAATTGAGGTTATAGGGTAGGACCTACCTCTTAAGTGTGTAACACAAAAAGGTCGATAAAAAAAGAATATCCGCACACACGCGCATACGCGCGCATGTACCATATATATGCAAAAGGAAATTTATGTAAGAAAAAAGGATAGAAAACAAGGCTGCTCATTAAACGTACGTTTAATGAGCACAAAAATATCGTTTTTATTTAAACGAAGCAAATGTTATAGCAATTAATTTTCAGGATCGCTTGTATCTCCCT
>JAIRKY010000113.1 GCA_031259755.1 Mediterranea sp. (in: CFB group bacteria)
AAGTTTTAGCCGCGGATCACGGTCTTTATATTGGGAATTTTCAGGAGTTTGTTGGTCAGTCGTTTTACATCGTTCACATCATGAACGTACAACTCTATTTTTCCTTCAAAGATACCGTCGTTTGTTTCCACATTCAGTTTGCGTATATTGACATTCAGCTGATGGGAAATGACTTGTGTAATATCATTCAGTAATCCCACGTTATCTATTCCACTTAAATAGAGGTTTACAAGGAAAGACAGGGAAGATTTATGCGTATCCCATTTGGCCGCGATGATCCGGTTTCCATAACTGCTCTTTAACTTTACCGCCACCGGACATTGACGCTTATGGATGATCACTTTTTCGTTTTCATCCAGATAACCCAAGACATCGTCACCGGGGATCGGAGAACAACAAGTGGCTATCGTATAGTTTTTCTGTATCGCATCTTCTGTTATCTTGAGTACTTTCTTCGGGTTGATCTTTTCTTTGGACGGATCATTTTCCAGGGTTTCTTCTTTCGTGTTTTTAGTCTCCTTATTTCCAAAAGGGAAAGTCAGGTACTTTTTCCAGTTTGAACCCTGCTTCCTTTTCAATACCTGCTTATCCTCATCTCCCGGTTCGATGACTTTATTGCCGATATCAGCCAATAATTCTTCTTTGGTACGGATACGATGCAAACTCAATAGTTTGTCATAATTAACCGATTCGGGACGGATGTCTTCTTTCAGCAAAAATTCGTTCAAGATCACTTCGCCTTTCTTCTGGGCGACTTTTTGCTCTTTCTTCAGCATGGTAGAGATCTTTGCGCGGGCTTTAGCCGTCGTAGCAAATACCAACCATTGAGGCTGAACACGCTGTGATTTCGACGTTAAGACCTCTATCTGGTCACCGCTTTGCAGTTTATGGCTTAGGGGAACCAGCTTATGATTTACCTTAGCGCCAATACAATGGCTACCCAGATCCGTATGTAGAAAGAAAGCGAAGTCCAACGCTGTCGCATTTTGCGGCATCGTCCTTATTTCACCTTTCGGCGTAAAGACAAAGATCTCGGATGCGAACAAGTTCAATTTAATAGTATCCAGGAAGTCGATAGCATCCGGTTGCGGATCGTCGAGGATTTCCTTGATCGTACGTAACCATTTGTCCAATTCGCCTTCATCTTCACCGCCTCCGCCTTCTTTGTATTTCCAGTGCGCGGCAAACCCTTGTTCGGCAATATCATTCATCCGCTCACTACGGATCTGTACCTCGATCCACTGTCCGTTAGGCCCCATCAAGGTTACATGTAGCGCCTGGTAACCGTTTGCTTTCGGGTGGCTCACCCAGTCGCGCAAACGATCGGGATGCGGTTTATATATCTTGGAAATAGATACATAGATGTCAAAACAGTCGTTCAGCTCTTCTTCCGGGTTTCGAGATTCAAAGATGATACGTACCGCCAACAAGTCGAAGATATCATCGAAAGGTACATGCTTGGTTTGCATCTTGTTCCATATCGAATATATGGACTTGACACGTGCCATGATACGGTATTTCAGCCCCATCTTGTCCAACCGGACACGAATAGGATCCGTAAATCGCCGGAATATATCATCACGTTCTATAGCCGTAGCTTGCAGTTTGCTTTTTATTTCTTCGTATTCCTCAGGATGTTCATACTTAAAACTCAGGTTTTCCAGTTCGGTCTTTATCTTATGCAATCCAAGGCGATTGGCCAACGGCGCATAAATATAAAGTGTTTCACCGGCGATCTTCAGTTGCTTGGCCGGAAGCAACGAACCTAAAGTACGCATGTTGTGCAGCCTGTCGGCGATCTTGATCAGAATGACCCGGACATCGCTCGACATGGTTAACAGCAGTTTTTTGAAGTTCTCTGCCTGTACCGAAGCTTTATCGCCGAATATACCACCGGATATCTTGGTCAATCCATCAACGATCTGCGCGATCTTAGGCCCAAACAGGTTTTCAATATCCTCTACGGTATAGTCCGTATCCTCTACTACATCGTGTAATAAAGCCGAACAAATAGAGGTAGAACCTAATCCGATCTCATTGCATACGATCTTGGCTACCGCCAAAGGGTGCATGATATATGGTTCACCGGAACGGCGTTTGATTCCTTTATGCGCCTGGTTAGCGAAATTAAACGCTTTCGTTATGATCTCAACCCGTTTACGATGTTTGGTCGCCAGATAGTCATTCAGGAGTTCCTGAAAGATCTGGTCAATCAGTTCCTCGTCCGATATCTCTTTATGATTCGTTTCTTTCATTTCCTTTTTTATAGTAACGCTACAGACGAAAAGGATGTTCCGGTCATCGATAAATTTTCAGACTTTTACCCGCGACAATGTTATTGTTCTTCAGGCTATTCCATCTTTTAATGTCATTTACTTTCACGCGGTACTTTCCCGCGATCGTAGATAATGATTCGCCACTTCTGATCTTATGGTAGACTAACTTGCCCGACCCGGAGCCTCCTCTGGCAGCGATGGAAGTCGCGTTTTTAATTTCAACTTGCTGACGATTGCTGAAAAGAGCATCGGCGCGATAGGCATAGACCGAGTCCTGATTGTCCAGGAAAGCGCCTATCTGGTTTAAAGGTAAACGCAACGTATAGGGTTTGATATTTCCAGGGATAATATTCTTCTTATATTGCGGGTTAAGGCTCTTGATCTGATCCATATCAATATCGCAAATCGCCGCGATCTGTTCAAAATGAAGGTTACGGGTGATCTGTAGCGTATCGGTATCTGCCGGTATGTGGGTTCCCATCGGACAAATGTTATGATCACAATAGTATTTCATCACATAGTTGGCTGCAATGAACGACGGGACATATCCACGGGTCTCTCTCGGCAGATAGTTGTAGATCGCCCAGTAGTCCCGCTGACCGTTTGCACGACGAATCGCTTTATTCACATTACCCGGCCCGCAATTGTATGCGGCGATTACCAAGTTCCAGTCACCATATATAGTATAAAGCTCTTTCAGGTATCTGGCGGCCGCCCATGTCGCTTTGATCGGGTCGCGTCTTTCGTCTACAAGGCTGTTGGATTCCAAACCATATATCTTTCCGGTTCCGATCATAAACTGCCAAAGTCCGGAAGCGCCTGCGCGGGATACTGCCGAGGGATTCAACGCCGATTCTATAATAGGAAGGTATTTCAATTCGATAGGAAGCCCGTAAGCATCAAGCGCTTCTTCAAAGATAGGCATATAAAAGTTTGACGCGCTCAACATGAATGACACCTGATTGCGCAAACGTCCGGTATACAAATCGATAAATCGACGGACAACCGCGTTATACGGCATCTCCATAATAGTGGGGATACGAGACAAACGATCCATTATTACGGCATCGCTAAATACCGGATTTACTTCGGAGGTATAACAGTCGTTATCGTTATAACGGACAATATAGTTACGTGCTTTCCAGTCGCTCAACAAACTATCCACCGGATAAGTGAGGCTCACGGGTATATCAATCTCTTCGTGACGTTCTTTCCCGTCCTCATAGAAGATGACCTCTACGGTTTGCGCTTTTGCTTGTACCAGCGTAATTATAGAGCATAAAAAGATCATCAGGCCATATCTCTTAAATAGATTATTCATACGTATCGTTGTTAGTTTTTAAAAGGTAAGACTACATTGCAAGCCTACGGCGTTGCCTCTGTTACCTATATAATTATTACGTTGATTACTGATAATAGTCGGTTCCACACGCATACTCAAATCCGGAGTGATGTCAAAGTTCGAGAGTTCCGCATCTACGTATGCGTCAACAATGGATAATAAATAGACTCCTATAAATGCAAAAACACTAATATCGCGATACCGGCGATAGTAGTCTTTACGCTTTTTAAGGAGAGGGCCATACCGGGTATCGGTTTTCTCATCAATGGTGACTCCCACAACCAGATCATAATAGCTATTTGTATTCGGGTCGCCATCCATTATATCTACATAAGCCTGTGAGTAATCTCTAAACATTTTATTATTCCAGGACAAAGCATAAGCACATCCGGCAAAACCTCCATACACAATGGGAATCTTCCAGTATTTACGGTTATAAATCTGTCCGGCGCCGGGAAAGACCATCGCAAGCCATGTCGCTTTTGTCGGATCAGGTATCCATACTTTCTCCGGAATTTCAGGAGTCGCGGCTATACTGTCGGCGGGTTGCTGTGCATACACATCAATCCCTGCCACCTGTAATAAACAGAGAAGCAGGGCGATGTATAGTTTATATATCTGTTTAGTTCTTATCAATTTCTTATTATTTACTCTTTAACGAATCAAATATCTCCATGATTCGTTCCAGTTCCTCCTCATTATTAAACGGGATGCTGATCTTCCCTTTCCCTTTGTCGGAACAGGTCAACTGTACTTTCGTATGAAAGAATCCGGATAGATGTTGTTTCAGCAGATCGAATTCCTCGGATAATTCGGATTTCCTGGGGGATATTTTCTTTCCGCCGCTTTTCACGGCTTCGCCTTCGCCAAGCGATTTAACGATCTCTTCCACCTTGCGGACGGAATAGCCGTGTCGTTGAATCTCTTCGAACACCTTTACCTGTAGTTTGGGATCGCCTAAAGAAATTAACGCGCGGGCATGCCCCATATCTATTTCTTTATTTTGTAACGCCATCTGGATAGGCGCAGGTAGTTTGAGCAACCGTAGATAGTTGGCGATGGTCGTCCGTTTCTTACCTACACGTTCGCTAAGACGTTCCTGCGTCAAGCCATACTGGTCCAGCAGATGCTGATAAGCTAACGCAATTTCAACAGCGTTCAGGTCTTCACGTTGTATGTTCTCAATCAGCGCCATTTCTATCACATTCTCATCGTTGGCTGTACGTATGTAAGCCGGGATATGTGTTTTACCCGCTTTGAGTGATGCGCGATAACGCCGTTCGCCCGCGATGATCTGGTATTCGTCGTCGGATAGTTTACGCAAAGTGATCGGTTGGATGATCCCGATTTCGGTGATTGAGTCTGATAGCTCCTGCAGCGCGGTCTCGTCAAACTCACGCCGTGGCTGGTTCGGATTAACGGAGATCTTCGACAGCTCGATCTCATTGATGGAAGATGCTCCTTCCGTCTTTATGTCGTCCATCGAAAGTAGGGCGTCAAGTCCTCTGCCCAATGCGTTTCTACGTTGTGCCATATCTCCTTCCTATATTATTGTCTTTGAATTAACTCTTTAGCCAGCGCCATATAATTCTTGGTGCCTACCGATTCTGCGTCATAAAGGATCGTAGGAACACCATAGCTTGGCGCCTCGCTCAGTTTCACATTCCGTTGAATAACCGTCTGGAACACCAGCTCCTGGAAATGTTTCTTCACTTCATCGTAGATCTGGTTAGCCTGGCGAAGGCGTGAGTCGTACATCGTCAACAGGAAACCTTCGATTTCCAGTTTCGGATTCAATTTAGATTTAATGATCTTGATCGTATTCAGCAGTTTACTGATCCCTTCAAGGGCGAAGTATTCCGCCTGAACAGGGATGATCACCGAATCGGCGGCCGTAAGCGCATTTACCGTGATCAAGCCTAACGAAGGCGAACAGTCGATCAAGATATAGTCATACTCACTCTTCAGGGGCTCGAGTACTTTCTTCAAAATAGTCTCGCGGCCCGGCAAATTGAGCATTTCAATTTCCGCCCCTACCAGGTTGATATGAGATGAAATGATCTTCAACGATTCAATCCCAGTATCATGGATGGCGTTTTTAACGTCCGTCCCGTCTATGATACATTCATAAATTGTGTAGTTGGCTTGTTTAATGTCTACTCCCAGTCCGGAAGAAGCATTTGCCTGGGGGTCAGCATCCACCACCAATACTTTCTTTTCTATTGTAGCAAGTGAGGCAGCTAAGTTAATTGTAGTAGTCGTTTTTCCTACACCACCTTTCTGATTGGCTAAAGCAATAATTTTTCCCATATTTATTATGTGTTTATTGATTTGCGGACGAAATAAGTGATAAATCCCCAGAACGCCTACAAAACAGGGGGATTCTTCACGAAATCTGTTGATAACTCTCTCATTTTGTTAATAACTGCAACGGCTCACTTTGTCCGTTTGTTCTTGTTCGCTTACGCGTCAAAACGTGCAAATATACTTATTTTCAACAAATATTTCTTTCTTTTTTCAATGTTCTGTGCCTCAGTCTTTCTATTTTGAATGATAAATCGGCCCATTTTGAATGATAACCGGATATTGATTTGCTTGAAAAGGCCTATTTTTGCTTGATTGTTCACTCCATAATAATAAAGCGGATCATGATAACGAGAAGAACTTATAAAAACTGTATTTGGGCCGCCATCCTACCCTGCCTCCTATGGCAAGCATGCACAGGAAAGGCGGCTACCGACGCGAGTACGAATGTATTCACAGTGAATAATCCGGACTATCGAACGAGCCCGCTCACAGGAATGACCCGCCGGCATTGGATCGACGCTGCAACTTATCTGTTAAGCGGTGCGTTCGGTTATATTGATTCGTTGGATTCCCCGATGAAGTTCCCCAAACAATTGGATAAAGCCTACCCCAAGCATGACGGACAGATCCCTACGGAGAAGCTCGAAGGGCTCTGCCGAACACTGTTCATTGCAACGCCACTGTTGAAGGAGAACCCCGATCTGGAACTTCACGGGATCAAGGTCGCCGATTACTACCGCCACCAGTTACTGAACCTGATCGATCCCGAAAGCCCGGGTTTCATCAAACATCGCCCGGAAAACGGAGGGCCTAACCAGAACCTGGTTGAGTTCGGCGCATTGGCAATCTCACTATCCATCATACCGGAGGTGATCTGGGAGCCTTTCACCCGGGAACAGAAGGATGTACTGGCTGCAACCATGCTTAGCTACGGCGACGGGCCGACAGTGAACTCGAACTGGAAGTTCTTCAATATCTTCATCCTGAGTTTCTTCAAGGCCCAGGGATATACGGTAAACGAAGAACTGCTGATTAAATACGTAACGGAAGCTTTGGCGTTCTACCGTGGACAAGGATGGTATAACGACAGCCCGGCGTATGATTACTACAGTATGTGGGCTTTCCAGATGTATGGTCCGGTATGGGCGCAACTCTATGGAAACGACTATTATCCTGAACACGCCCGGCAATTCATGTCCAACCTGCACGATCTGGCCGGCAACTATCCCTATATGTTCAACCGGGAAGGCCGGATGAATATGTGGGGACGCAGCATCTGTTACCGTTTCGGCTCTATTACACCTCTCGCGATGCTGGGCTTCCTCGACGATCCGGATATCAACCACGGATGGATGCGCCGCATCGCTTCGGGCACGATGCTACAATTCTTGCAACATCCCGGTTTCCTGGAAGATCATGTACCTTCGCTGGGATTCTACGGCCCGTTTGCGCCTGCCGTACAAATATACAGTTGCCGGGGAAGTGCGTATTGGTGCGGGAAAGCGTTTATGGCTTTACTCCTGCCCGAAGATAACGCTTTCTGGACGGCTAAAGAAAATAACGGCGCCTGGGAGAATGAATTGCAAACGGGACAAGTCTACAATAAGTTCCAGGAAGGTTCCCATCTGTTGATCACCGGCTATCCGAATTGCGGAGGAGCGGAAATGCGTTCATGGTGCCACGAAAAGGTCGCCGACGACTGGCAGCAATTCCGCAGCAGCGAGAATTACAACAAGCTGGCCTATCACACGGAGTTTCCCTGGATGGCCGACGGGGAACATGGCGAGGTCTCCATGAACTACGCTGTCCTGAACGGTAATAAGGAGTGGGAAGTTTTACGCCTTTACACGTTCAAAGGCTTCGGGAACGGGATATACCGCCGCGACGCCGTATTGGAAACAAATGCGGATGTACAGTTCAGATTGGCTGACATCCCGCTTCCTGATGGCGTTTTACGTGTAGATAAAGTCATCACTCCGATAGAAACGGATATCCGTTTGGGGCACTACGCATTACCACAGACAGGCGACAGGATAATGGAAACAACGGTCAGAGTGAACGCTACGGAAGGGCAAATCATCAGTAACGGCGAGTATCAGTTGGCTTTGATTCCACTACAAGGATGGGGAGGTATAGAGGCTGCACGCCCCACAGGGTTGCATCCGGTGAGTGATGTGTGCGCCGTGGCAATGGCAACGGACAGGATACCCGTCGGCGAACGGATATACATCACTTTACAACTATGGAAGAAAGGCAATAAGCCGTTTACTCCGAAGGAACTAAGCCCCATTGGATCCGTGGAGATCATCCGGAACGGAGATGCTGTGGAGGTTGTAATGAAGGATGGGGAAAAGAAAACCGTAATGTTTTAATGTAATCGATTGTTTTTGTTGTTTATGAGTGGCGTGTGGAGAAAATGATGCAAAAGAAGAGGAAAATAGTAAAGTTACATCTCCCTCCTAAATAAAAAAAAGGAAACGCGGATTAACGCAGATTTACGCAGATTTTTTCTTCTTCTTGTTTAAAAAATAATCGGCGTAAATCTGCGTTAATCCGCGTTTCAAAACTTAAAACCTCTGTGTCTCTGCACCTCTGTG
>JAIRKY010000127.1 GCA_031259755.1 Mediterranea sp. (in: CFB group bacteria)
TCTATTATAAACATGAGATGGGAATTGGTTGTAAGAGAAAATGACTGAAAAATAGGGCTGCTCATTAAACGATCGTTGTCCTGCGGGTTGGCGTGTTCCGGTGAATTCCGGTAGTTCAGCAGACACTAGTCCCTGGGCGGGTTTCACTACGGGCAATAGTGGTACTTGGAATTCTGGTTACTCTTGGGGTGATAACGCTAAGTACCCTGCCGCGGGGTACCGTCACAGCGGGTCGGGTGCAATCAAGGGCGTGGATACGTACGGCTACTATTGGTCCGCGTCACCGTCTACCGATAGCAACGGCAACGCCGCCTGTCGCCTGTATTTCCGCGATGGCACCGTCAACGTGACCGCCAGTGACCTTCGGGCCGCCGGCTTCTCGGTGTGGTGCGTGCGGGAGTGAACTCATTTACCATTTACAGATTTACCATTTACCATTTCCATGCGGAGGAAGAGAAAGAGAAGAAGGTTTAAACACAGAGGCACAGAGTTTTAATTTGATTAAGAAGACAGAGGGCGCGGAGGCTTCGCTTTACTTCTTCTCTTCTTTGCCGCTTTTACTTCTTTCTCTTCTTGAAATGCAGGTTACGATAAGTAATTTTATAGGATGGGTACGCGGATGACGCGTACCCATCAGTTCTATTTCTTGTTTAACGCCAGCATTTCTTCGATATGGACGCGTACGTTGCTTAGGCGTGGCACTTTGTGTTGCCCACCCAGTTTTCCTTTTTCTTTGAGCCAGTCGTGGAACAGTCCGCCACGGGCAACGATCACTTCAAGCGGCTGTAGCGCGATGTCTTTCCAGCGTTTGGCTTCGTAGTCGGAATTGACTTCTTTGAGGGTAGAGTCGAGTACGCCGGCGAAGTGTTCTACCGAGTCGGGCATTCTGGCGAATTCAATCAGCCATTGGTGGCGGCATTTCGCGTTGGCATCCATGAATACCGGCGCTGCCGAGTATTCGCTTACTTGTGCTCCGGTTTCGACACATGCTTTGGTCAATCCCTTTTCCGCGTTGTCTATGATGAGTTCTTCACCGAACGCATTGATATAATGTTTCGTCCGGCCGGTAATGACAAACTTATAAGGTTTGTTATTCGTAAACTTCACGGTATCACCGATCATGTATCTCCATAATCCCGATGAAGTGGAGATAAGCATGGCGTAGTTCTTATTCAGTTCCACCTCGTCGAGGCTGTGAACGCGGGGATTTTCCGATTCCACATCTTCCAACGGAACGAATTCGTAGAAGATACCGTAGTCTATCATGATCAGCATGGATGGATCCGACAGGTCGTTCTGTGTGCCGAAGTAGCCTTCCGAAGCGTTGTATGTCTCTACATAGCGCATTTCCGGCGAGTGGATGATCTGTTTGTATTGCTCGCGGTAGGGATTGAAACTCACGCCGCCGTGGAAGAAGACTTCGAGGTTTGGCCATACTTCTTCCAGTGTTCGTTTGCCGGTTTTCTCAAGTACTCGTTTAATAAGTACCAGAAACCAGGAAGGAACTCCCGAAAGGCTGGTTACATTTGCGTTTATGGTGCTGTTTGCGATGGCTTCGATCTTGGTTTCCCATTCGTCCATCAAGGCGACTTTCTTGTTGGGAATACGGAGAAAGTTCACGGCCGGACTTACATTCTGGATCAGAATGGCTGAAAGATCACCCACCAAGCTGTGTCTTGAATTATGGTTGGGCCTGTGGCTTCCTCCCAGAATGACGCCTTTTCCCGAAAAGAACCGGCTGTCCGGATTGATCCTGAGATACATGGCTACGGCGTCCGCGCCTCCTTTATAGTGAATGTCCTGAAGCGACTCTTTGCTTACAGGCAGAAACTTACTTTTATCGTTTGTTGTTCCCGAAGATTTGGCGAACCACTTGATATCCGAGGGCCAGATGAGATTCTTTTCGCCCTTTCTGAGGCGTTCCACCCACGGCTTGATGTCATCGTATGTCTGTATGGGTACACGTTGGCGGAACGTTTCGTGGTTGCGGATCGATTTGTAATCGTATTTCTCACCCCATTCCGTATTTTCCGCTTTCTTGAGGAGTTTCATCAGTACGTTGTACTGAATCTCTCCTGCTTGTGTAGCATACCGGTCTATTTGTTTTAATCTGGGTTCAAAAGCCTTGCCTATAACCTTGGTAATATTCATCTCAAATTCCTGTGTATGACGTTTGGCAGCGCAAAAGTAACCTTATTTATCTTTTTTTCTCTATCTTTACCACGTAAATAATCATAAAAGGTTAATTATTTAAGGTTTATCGGGTGATGAGGATTGGTATTTTAACATCAGGCGGGGACTGTCCCGGGATTAACGCTACGATTCGTGGCGTGTGTAAAACGGCTATTTATCATTTTGGTATGGAAGTTGTCGGTATACACAGTGGATTTCAAGGGTTGTTGACTAAAGATGTTGAACGATTGGATGAAAAGTCGTTATCCGGACTGTTGAACATGGGAGGAACCATATTGGGGACTTCGCGCGAAAAACCTTTCAAGAAGAGAGACCTTGCTACCGATATGGATAAACCGGGGGAAATAGTCCGGAACATACAAGAATTAGGCCTGGATTGTGTTGTTTGTATCGGTGGTAACGGCACACAGAAGACGGCGGCGAAATTTGCCGATATGGGTGTTCCTATTGTTTCTGTTCCCAAAACGATAGATAATGATATCTGGGGAACGGATTTCTCTTTTGGCTTCGATACGGCAGTTAGCATTGCCACCGATGCGATCGATCGCCTGCACTCTACAGCAAGCTCGCATAAGCGGGTGATGGTGATTGAAGTGATGGGACATAAGGCCGGTTGGATCGCGTTGTATTCCGGCATGGCGGGCGGGGGAGATGTGATCCTGATCCCGGAGATCCCGTATGACATCAAAAACATTGGCGATACGATCATTTATCGCTTGAAGAAAGGGAAAGCTTATTCGATCGTTGTCGTTGCCGAAGGAATTATGAAAGGCGATAAAAAGCGTGCGGCGGAATATATCGCGCAAGAAATAGAATATGAAACAGGCATTGAGACGCGTGAGACGGTGCTTGGATATATACAGCGCGGCGGGTCGCCTACCTCATTCGACCGTAATCTGGCTACGCGAATGGGTGGTCATGCCACAGAATTGATTGTTCAAGGCAAGTTTGGACGCATGGTAACCTGGAGCAGGAACGAAATCTCATCCTTACCACTCAGCGAAGTCACCGGAAAACTGAAAGCAGTACCCGAAGATCATGACCTGATCATCCAAGGCCGCCGGTTGGGTATCTCCTTCGGGTAATAAACACGATAAACAGGTTTTTAGATTTTAGACGCGGATCATTTCTCGTTTGAACCGGTAAGCTTCGCTTCTTTGGCTTCATGAATGCCCACAACAAAGTCGTGATCGCTTTTGATCTTTCTCAACGCTATCTTTGCGGCGTTTTGCTGGGATTCCTTTTTAGAATATCCGGCTCCGTCCCCGGTGGTTATTCCTTCGATCCGTACTTCGGTTTGGAAGATAGGGTTGCTCTTCTCGTCCAGTGTTTGCTCAATCAGTTCGAAGGACACCTTTACTTTATTCTTTTGGCACCATTCGATGAGTTTGGATTTGAAGTTAACCTCTTTTCTGGATAGTTTATCAAGGTCGATATACTTCTCGATAATGCGTTTCTCGAGGAATTTCTTGCATCTTCCGTATCCCTGATCCAGATAAATGGATCCAATGAAGGCCTCGAATGCGTTGCCATACATATAGCTGTTGTGTGATGAGGAGCGGGTGGAGTATTTGATAAGTTTATCCAGTCCGATCTCCACCGCCAACTTGTTCAACGTTTCACGTTGTACGATCTTGGAACGTGTATTGGTCAGGTGCCCTTCTCCTTTGCCTTCGAAGTGCTTATAGACGATATCGCCGACAATAGCATTCAGTATAGCGTCTCCCAGAAACTCCAATCGTTCGTTGTTGATTGGCCGTCCGTGTTCGGAACGAAGAGAGGTTGACTTGTGTAGTAGCGCTTGCTCGTATAGTTCGATATTGCGGGGGTAGAACCCGAGTATCTGATAAAAACAAAAATAAGACTTCCTGTCCTTACGGAACAGAAGCCTTATCTTGTCTATTTGGTTACGTAACACGACGGATTTATTCTGCGTATTTTCTGAAAATCGCGCATGCATTATGACCTCCGAATCCAAATGTATTGGACAAGGCTACTTTTACTTCACGTTTCTGAGCTTTATTGAACGTAAAGTTGAGGTCATAGTCGATGCTTTCGTCGTTGTCTCCTTCTGTATGGTTAATAGTTGGAGGTACAATATCATTTTTAACGGCAAGGATACTTGCGATAGCTTCAACGGCTCCGGCTGCACCAAGAAGATGCCCGGTCATTGATTTCGATGAACTGATATTGAGTTTGTAAGCGTGATCGCCAAATACGTCTTTGATAGCTTTAACCTCTGAAATATCACCAACAGGAGTTGATGTGCCGTGAACGTTGATATAATCCACTTCTTCCGGAGTCATTTCGGCATCTTCCAACGCGTTCTTCATTACCAGTTTCGCTCCAAGCCCTTCCGGATGTGAAGCTGTCAGGTGATATGCGTCTCCTGAAAATCCGGTACCAACAAGTTCTGCGTAGATTTTCGCTCCGCGGTTTTTTGCGTGTTCCAGTTCTTCCAGAACAAGACAACCGCCTCCTTCACCCATCACGAATCCGTCACGGCTTGCGCTGAACGGGCGTGAAGCTGATTCCGGGCTGTCGTTACGTGTAGACAGTGCATGCATAGCGTTGAATCCTCCTACACCGGCTGGCGTGACGGCTGCTTCTGAACCTCCGGACACGATGACGTTAGCTTTACCCAGGCGGATAAGATTAAAAGCATCAGCGATAGCGTTGGTTGAAGTAGCGCATGCCGCGCATGTTGCGTAGTTTGGCCCATGAAAGCCATACATGATTGATATCTGTCCGGCGGCGATGTCCGAGATCATTTTGGGAATAAAGAAAGGATTGAATCTTGGGCCTTTGTCTACGGTCAGCGCATAGTTGCTGACCTCTTCTTCGAACGTATTGATACCTCCGATTCCAGCTCCGAAGATTACACCGATTTTGGTTCGGTCTTCATTTTCGATGTCAAGGCCCGAGTCTGTTACCGCTTCTTTGGCTACGGCGATAGCGTATTGCGCGTACAGGTCCATTTTGCGTGCTTCTTTGCGGTCAATGTATTGTGTTACATCGAAGTTTTTCACTTCACACGCAAATTGGGTCTTGAAAAGTGATGCATCGAAATGAGTAATAGGCCCTGCTCCACTAACCCCGTTGATAAGGTTTTCCCAAAATTCGGGAACATTGTTTCCAAGGGGGGTAATAGCTCCAAGACCTGTTACTACAACTCTTTTTAATTCCATATAGATGAATAAGAAACAGATTACTTAGCGTGTTCTTCGATATAAGAAACAGCGTCGCCTACAGAACCAATCTTTTCTGCTTGATCATCAGGAATAGATATTCCAAATTCTTTTTCGAACTCCATGATAAGTTCTACTGTGTCAAGAGAGTCTGCTCCTAAATCGTTAGTGAAGCTCGCTTCGGTTGTAACTTCTGATTCTTCAACGCCTAATTTATCGACGATAATAGCTTTTACTCTTGATGCAATTTCAGACATAACTTTTAAGTTTTAGTTAATAATCAGATTTATTTCTTTAAATTTGCGCAGCAAAGGAATGAATATTTATTGTTCCTGGCAAATATTTGAATAACAAAATACGATTTCTTGCACATTTTTCACGTTTTTGTGCACTTAATCTTCCGGATTATGACTAAAAACATCGCTATTTTCGCTTCCGGTTCCGGTTCGAACGCCGGGAATATTATTCGTTATTTCATGGATAGTAAGACGGTTTCCGTTCGCTTGGTTATCTCCAACCGTAGTAAAGCTTTTGTATTGGAACGCGCCAAAGCCCTCCAAGTGCCTTCTGAAGTGTTTTTGTGTGAAG
This sequence comes from Mediterranea sp. (in: CFB group bacteria), assembly GCA_031259755.1. Lineage (GTDB taxonomy): Bacteria > Bacteroidota > Bacteroidia > Bacteroidales > Bacteroidaceae > Bacteroides. The sequence continues at coordinate 5,970 of JAIRKY010000127.1, forward strand.
AGTGGGAGAGTGGAGGGGCGAATGTGCTGGCCGTTTTGAAGAAGTACGATATTGGTTTTATTGTGCTCGCTGGGTTTTTGGTTCGTGTTCCTGATGCTATTTTGCATGCTTATCCTAATAAAATAATAAATATACATCCATCGTTATTGCCCAAGCATGGTGGCAAAGGCATGTATGGCGATTATGTCCACGAGGCGGTAGTGGCTGCCGCAGAAACGGAGACAGGGATTACCATACATTATATAAATGAGTGTTATGATGAAGGTAAGGTTATCCGACAAGTCGCTTGTCCGGTTCTACCTGCCGATACCCCGAAAGATGTGGCAAACAAGGTACATGCGTTGGAGTACGAGTACTATCCGCGGGTGATTGAGGAGATCGTTCTGCAAGGGGAATAGGTCACCGTTTTCTATTGTCGCCACCGGTATTCACTATTACGTCGAGCAAACCGTTGAGTACCGGATTGATTGTACCCCTGTGGACGCCACATAGTTGTACGATTTTCACATGCACTTTTTTTATCATGTATAGTTGTACGAGTGCTATATCCGGCACATATATAATGCGAATCGGTAATTAAAGAAGAATACTTTGTTTTTCTTTTGCCACGTGGGACATTAATCTTAAATTTACACCAATTTTCAAAATCATAATGTATGAAAGTCATTGTAGATAGGAAGATTCCATATATAAAAGAGGCGATC
>JAIRKY010000129.1 GCA_031259755.1 Mediterranea sp. (in: CFB group bacteria)
TTATTTTAGGATTAGTCACTTATCTAACCTCTTGTCAAGATTGGGTAGATGAAAAGTATGTAGCAACTTTGAGTAAAAAATATAAGTACAATATTGTTGGTATATCGGGACCACAATCGGTGACGCCATACATAGAACTGAGATATTGTAAAGTTGATGAACAGGGGGAAAATGTTATGGTAAGCGAAATGGTCTCTTCTCCCTTTCTTATGGGTGGCCATGAAGTGAATATCCTCTGTGACTCTGTTATCGAAATTATTGGGCATAGTAATAATAGATCAAAATCTAAGGCAACAGGAAAGTATCGACTTATTTTGCGGCATCAATATGAAGAGACAGGAGCCGAGTATCTTCGTATCATCAATCATTCTACAGATAAGTCGATCGAATTTTTTATTGCTGGTGCACAAGAAATGAAAACGAATGGTAGCGGTTGTAATGGTTGGGGGGTAATTGATGTAATGCCTACGATATATTATAAACATGCTCCTGTTTATTATTTACTTTTCCCGGAAAGGAAATATACGCAGAATTTGCAGGGAAACTCTTTTGATTGTAGTGAAACATTTTACTTTGAGGGTAATCGATGCGGGGATTTAGAACTGGATCAGGCATGGAGTGTGGAAGAAGTGATGGCTTTATATAGGGCAGAATATAATAATTCGTTGGATGTGATGTTGTATATAGATATTCATTTTGATGATTTGGGACGTTTAAATAAGGCTATTGATTCAGGTAATCCTCATGTGAAATACAAACGGTTCTACGGTGTAATAATGCCAGGTGAAAAGTTAAAAGGAGGTGCGGACACGCCATTATTGGCTACCCCTTCTTTGTTTGATGATGATTTATAGAATGTGAGATGATGAAGTTTTATTCAAGAATATGTATCCAATTGATTATTATATCCGGAAGTTGTTTATGGCAGGGTTGTGTGCAACCGGAGCCGGAAGATGTCGTGCCGGTATCGAAATCTACTTTGATTTATATGGTGGCTGATAATAATCTGGATTATTACGGGGTTAAGAATATAAAGGAGTTGGAACAAGGATTGCCGGTTGACAGCAAAGGTTATATTTTTGTATTTGTAGATCGTGGTAAGGGAGGAAATCCCAACCATCCTTATTTGTTGCAAATAAGCCGTAATACCGTAAACCAATCTATCACTTCAACAATCCTCCAATCCTATAAAGAACAAAATTCCTGTAATCCGGAATGTTTAAAACAAATAATCAATGATGTGGAAGGTTATTGCCAGTCATTGGATACCCGGCTTTCGAGACTAGTGTTATGGTCGCATGGCTCAGGATGGCTTCCTCAAGGAATTTCTTTTGATTCGAACAAACACAATCCGATGTTGCGTTCTTTCGGTCTGGATGACGGTGAAGCCTTAGCTAAAGAGAATGGTGAAGAAATGGAAATAACAGGGCTGGCTGAAGCGTTGTCCGGACATCAATTCGAATATCTTATCATGGATGCCTGCTTTATGGGAACTGTTGAAACTGCTTATGAATTAAAAGATTATTTTGATTATATGATTTTATCCCCATCCGAGATCTTATCCATGGGATTTCCGTATAAAGAAGTGGCCTGTGATTTGGTAAATAGCGACATAAAAGTTCAGGATATAGTCAATAAATACTTTGCTTTTTATGCCGACAAAAAGAATGCATTCTGCTCGGCCACTATCTCGATGGTAAACTGTAACTATTTAACAGAATTGGCGCAAAGTATGCAAGTTTATTATGAAAAGTTATTAAAAGAGAAAAGAAACGGGAATCCTTTATCTTATGACTAAGTTTCCCAGTATGACCGGACCGGATCTAATTATTTTTTTGACTTTAAACAGTTTGTCACTCACGGTTGTGATGATAAGGTTATGCTAAAAAGCATATCAGATGCGTGGAATAAAGTTTTGATAGATTATCGGCATACGGAAAAGATGTTTTCTGTCCTGGATTTATCCGAGACTTCCGGATTAAGTATTTACATACCAAATAATTATGATGAAAGAGAAAAAATACATACTTATTATAAAGGGCTTAAATGGGCTAAAGATAGCGGCGCTTCTATTCTTTTTGATTAGTGGATTATTCTATTTGTCGTGCAGCCCGAATGAAGATATTATATCGTCTGTTTACCGTGTCAGTATCCTAAATCGTTATTTTGAGCCGATTGACTCAGTTTGCTTAGGGGATCAAAAATTAACCGATTTACTTGTAGGTGAAGAGAATATATTAGATGGTGTAACTTATGGCACTCACATATTGAGATGTTACACACATTCTAATCTGGAAATTAAATGTGAACTGCAATTGATCGGTACGTCTTCTGATTTTAAGATTGCAATAGATGAACACGGGAAGGTAGTAAAACAATAAGCCCATAAATTTTATGCGTTCTTTACTATTATTTTAATCCTGTCAGCCCATGCGGCATCAATTGTTTCCAACAGACCAAAGGTCTGAATATAAATAACCCCCGGTGGAGCGAAACGACCGGGGATTATTAACAATTCAACCCTATTCGGGTTATCGGAAACAATCTTCCATCCCGCGTATCCACTATCTGTTGATATTATTTATCCGCTGATCTAATTTTCACAAACGAATAGCCTCCCCCAGCACACAGCTCTCTGAAGAGGGATTAATCCCTTGCATGTAGAACATTAAGTTGACTTGCAAGAACTTAATGAAAGGTTTGCACCTCTTTCATCTGCTTCACAAACCGTCCTGCACGGGTCTATATATGTTAAGAAAGTTGAAGACAAACCGTATTGATTTTTGCGTTCGGCGTTTGGATTTTACGTTGGTCATTTAGTAAAACCACCAACGCAGTTCAGTTGACAGTTGATAGTTACCATGCGGCATCGTAACTGTCAACTGTCAATTGAATGACGGTTTGTCTTGTACTTACCCCTTACACCGGACTCACATAAATATCTCAATAGAACTATTGCGCCGGATTATGCAATTATTGCATCGAGTTATTTTTTTATGACGGTCAGTTCTGTTCCTCTTCAGGCTGTCGCAGAGAAGATTTCAGCGAAGATAAATGTTATCAATGAAACTTTAATGGAAGTTTTTTCAAGTCAAACAATATCTTTGGGGATGATTTTGATGAACTCAATGATTATTTCAAGGCGACGAATGCTTATAAAGAACCTTCGGAAGGGAAATTGAATATTATTGAGCGTTCGATGCCGGATATAAACTTGGATAAGATTTAATGTTTGAGAACAAAAAAATGAAATTACCTTTTGTTATAAGCCTGCATGTTTAATAACTTAATCGTGTAAATCCACTACGGGGGTAGATAGCGACCAACCCTTATTTTAATCCTTACGGCTAATCTTTACAGGGAATCATTCTCTTGATAAACAATAATTCACTTTCTTTGTATCCAAACTATATTATAGATATACATATAAACAGTAAACATCGTATGGTAAAAAAGAAAGAAAAGAAGGCCGGTAAGCGAATGACAAAGAAACAACTGGCCGAGAAAGTGATTAACTTCTTCCAAGCCAAGCCGGATGAGATTTTCAGCTTAAAATATATATTCTCGGAATTGCGTCTTACCACTCATCCGTTGAAAATGCTTTGTATGGATATTCTTTCAGAGTTACAACTGGATGATCACATCGTGCAGGTTGAGAAAAGCAAATATCGACTCAACAGGCGTGGGAAAGAGTTGGTAGGGACATTCTGTCGTAAGAGTAACGGGAAGAATTCATTTATCCCTGAAGGGGGTGGCGAACCTATCTTCATTGCCGAGCGTAACTCCGCGCATGCCATGAACAACGATAAAGTACGTATTGCCTTTTATGCCAAGCGTAAGAACCGCGAAGCCGAAGGCGAGGTGATCGAGATTCTGGAACGTGCCAACGATACGTTTGTCGGTACATTGGAGGTAACCAAAGGCTATGCTTTCTTAGTGACGGAGAATCGTACGCTGGCCAATGACATCTTCATTCCCAAGGAAAAACTTAAAGGCGGAAAGACCGGAGATAAAGCTATCGTTAAGATAGCCGAGTGGCCCGATAAGGCAAAGAATCCGATTGGCCAAGTGATGGACATCCTGGGTAAAGCAGGCGATCATACCACCGAGATGCATGCCATTCTGGCTGAGTTCGGCCTACCCTATATTTACCCTAAAGCTGTGGAGGCTGCAGCAGAAAAGATTTCAGCGGAGATATCCGAAGAAGACATTGCCGGCCGTGAGGACTTCCGTAAGGTTACGACATTTACCATTGACCCGAAAGACGCAAAAGACTTTGATGACGCACTTTCTATCCGTCCGCTGAAAGACGGGTTGTGGGAGGTTGGCGTACATATTGCCGATGTAACCCACTATGTCAAAGAGGGCGGCGTCATCGACCGGGAGGCGGAAAAGCGGGCTACTTCCGTCTATCTCGTGGATCGTACCATACCTATGCTTCCCGAAAGGTTGTCCAACTTCATCTGTTCGTTACGCCCGGACGAAGAAAAACTGACTTATTCCGTGATATTCGATATAACCGCGAAAGGTGAAGTGAAAAAATCCCGTGTTGTACATACCGTGATCAAGTCCGACAGGCGTTTCACTTATGAGGAAGCGCAAGATGTCATCGAGACCGGTAAAGGTGATTTCAGTGAGGAGATTCTCACATTGGATAAGATCGCCAAGGCATTGCGTGAAAAACGTTTCAACAATGGCGCGATCAACTTCGACCGTTATGAGGTAAAGTTCGATATTGATGAGAACGGCAAGCCATTAGGCGTGTTCTTCAAGGTGTCCAAGGATGCGAATAAATTGATAGAGGAGTTTATGTTGCTGGCCAATAAGACGGTTGCCGAAAAGATCGGTAAGGTACCCAAAAACAAGAAAGCGAAAACGCTTCCTTACCGTATCCATGATCTGCCCGATCCGGAGAAACTCGATAATCTGGCGCAATTCATCGCCCGGTTTGGCTACAAGATCCGTACCGGCGGGACGAAGACAGATGTATCCAGGTCCATCAACCATCTGTTGGATGATATACAAGGCAAGAAGGAAGAGAACCTCATTGAAACGGTTTCCATCCGCGCCATGCAGAAGGCGCGTTACTCGACGGACAACATCGGCCACTACGGATTAGCCTTTGAATATTATACGCACTTTACCTCTCCTATCCGCCGTTTCCCGGATATGATGGTACACCGTCTGGTATCCAAGTATATAGATGGCGGACGCAGTGTATCCGAAACCAAATATGAAGAACTCTGCAAGCACAGTTCGGATATGGAACAAATAGCCGTAAACGCGGAACGGGCATCCGTGAAGTACAAGCAGGTAGAATTTATGATGGAGAAAATAGGCCGGACGTATGACGGCGTGATCTCCGGTGTGACCGAGTGGGGGCTGTATGTCGAACTTAACGAGAATAAGTGCGAAGGAATGATACCGGTCCGCGACTTGGACGATGACTACTATGAGTTCGACGAAAAGAACTACTGCCTGAGGGGAAGGCGGAAACACCGCACCTATAGCCTGGGAGATTCCATCACGATAATGGTGGCCCGTGCGAATCTGGAGAAGAAACAACTGGACTTTACGCTGGTAGAATGATCGATATCCGAAATGAAACAAGTGTTGCTTCATAGCTGTTGCGCTCCATGTTCGGCGCCCATCATAGAATGGATGCTGAACAACGGGATCACTCTTACGCTCTTTTTCTTTAATCCCAATATCTATCCCTTTGATGAATATCTGAAACGAAAGGAAGAATGTATTCGTTATGCGAAGTCGTTGGGAGTTGAGTTTATCGATGGAGATTATAAGCACGCCCGCTGGTTGGAAGGGGTCGCGGGGTTGGAAGATCAGCCCGAAAGAGGCTTGCGTTGTGTCGAGTGTTTCAAAATGCGACTGAAAGCAACGGCGCAGATAGCCTCAGAACGACACATCCCCTTGTTTACCACCACGCTTACGGGGTCACGTTGGAAAAGTTACCGGCAGATCGTTGAAGCAGGTAATTGGGCTGCATCGTTTGCCGATGGTATTCAGTTCTGGGATAAGGACTGGAAAAAAGGCGGGTTAACCGAGCGTAGAAAGATTCTCCTACAGAAGAACGGTTTCTATAACCAACAGTATTGCGGTTGTGAATTCAGTATCAGAAAAGAATAGTCCTTTAAAACCAAATGCCATGAAACGTATGATCATTTTAATTCTTTCTTCTCTTTTTATCTTGTGGGGATGTACGGACAACAAACAGGTTCGAACGACTTTTACCAACCCCGTGATCTATGCCGACGCGCCCGATATAGACGTGATCCGTGTGGGTAGTGATTTTTACATGGTCAGTACAACCATGCACCTGATGCCCGGCGTACCCATTATGAAGTCGAAGGACTTGGTGAACTGGGAAATCATCAGCTATGTTGTGCCCGAGATCAAAGACAGTCCGGCATACGATCTGGATGGCGGGAATGTTTACGGGCAAGGACAATGGGCCTCTTCGCTCCGTTACCGGAACGGGAAATTTTATGTGCTCTTCGCAACCAACCGGCCTCTGAAAACCTATATTTATAGCGCGGCGGATCCTTCGGGAAAGTGGGATAAAGTAATGGAACTCCATGAACGCTATCACGACACTTCCCTGTTTTTCGACGACGACGGCAGGATTTATACAGCCGGAGGCGCTGCTACTATCCGTCTCCGGGAAATGAAGAGTGACCTTTCGGGCGCTAAAGAAGACGGCCTCGACGTTGAGGTTATAAACGGGCCCGAACGTAATCTCAACGGATTGCTGGAAGGTACGCATCTCTGCAAATACAATGGCAAATATTATATGTTCCTGATCTGGTGGCCGGCAGGCGGTATCCGTACTCAATTGGCCTTTCGTTCGGACAAGATTGAAGGGCCTTACGAACATAAGGTGATCCTTTCCGACGATATGGACCGCAAGGGCGCCGGCGTGGCGCAAGGCTGCATCGTTGATACGGAAGATGGCAGATGGTATGGTTTCCTGTTTCAGGATCGGGGCGCGGTAGGGCGTGTACCGGTATTGACGCCTTGCCGTTGGGAAGACGGGTGGCCGATGCTGGGCGATGAAGAAGGGAAGGCGCCTTTGGTCATGGAGATGCCGGTTTCGGGACAAAAGACTACACCACTGGTTATCAGTGACGATTTCGACGCACCGAACCTGGCATTGAACTGGCAGTGGAACCACAATCCCGACAATGACCTGTGGTCGCTGACCGAGCGTAAAGGATATATGCGCCTGAAGACGGGTAAAGTGGTACAAACCATCTTCGACGCCCGGAATATGTTGTCGCAAAGAACCGAAGGGCCTGCCTGCCGCGGCGTCGTTTCATTAGATGTATCCCGCATGCAGAATGGTGATATCGCCGGGCTGAGCGCTTATTGCTCCGAACCGGGAATCATTTCGGTGAACATGGAAGCCGGTAAGAAGCATATAATCATGACCGACCGGAGCGAGGAGAAAGAAAGAGCGGAACTCACCCAAGATGTTGTTTATCTGCGCCTGGACTGCGATTTCAACCATGGAGCAGACAAAGCGAACTTCTACTATAGCCTGAACAATAAGGACTGGATCAAGCTGGGAACCGAATTTCAGATGATCTATAACCTGAAGCATTTTATGGGCAATCGTTTCGGTATCTTCAATTATGC
>JAIRKY010000075.1 GCA_031259755.1 Mediterranea sp. (in: CFB group bacteria)
ATATCCGGGAATCATTGGTTGAGACAACGATATCGAAAGATATATTGATGATGACACGTGTAGACAAACCGGCGCTGCTCAAGAGATTGTTCGACATCGGCTGTAAATACTCATCACAAATCTTGTCGCTGACAAAGGTTCAGGGCGAATTGCAGGAATCCGGCAACCTCACAACTCTTTCGGGGTATTTAAACCTGCTTAGTGAAGCCGGTCTGCTAACCGGAGTAGAGAAATACGCCGCCGATATTATCCGCAAACGGGCATCCAAGCCTAAGTTTCAGGTACATAATAACGCTCTGCTGACGGCAGGCCAGAATCAATCATTCGAAAAGCTACGGAACGACCCCAAAGAATGGGGGCGGTTTGCCGAATCGTCCATAGGATCCCACCTGATCAACTACGGAATGAGAGACCGATTCAACGTCTATTACTGGAACAAAGGCAATCTGGAAGTAGATTATGTGATAGAAAAAGCCGAAAGCATTGTGGCTTTAGAGGTTAAAAGCGGAAAAGAGAGCGTTAACAAAGGATTATCGCTATTCAACGATGAATTTCATCCCCACGGAGTTTTTCTGGTCGGAACAGACGGCATACCCTTTGAACAATTCCTGTCTATGAATCCGGCAGAGTTGTTCAAAGCGTAAATGCCCGGTGATGAAGCCTGACGATCATCCTCTTTGTGAGTTTCTCTTTCTTTCACAGGCTATTTATTCCTGTTCCGTTCGGCGTTGCGACTTTCGCGCTTCTTCTTATCTTCGTCCGGCTTTTGTTTCTTGAGGTCGTCTACCTTTTGTTTATCCAAAGGTACGGACGTTACATCCCAATCCTGTTCCAATTGCCAAAGCGCTTTTAACTCCACGATCTGAGGATAGTAATACACCATTTCAGGTTGTAATCCTTTCTCGTAATCTCCGGTATCCCAAACGCCGTTGCCATTGGTGTCGTTTATCAACCGGGCGCTGTATTTACCCGGTCCAAGGAAGTGGAAGTCAGCTTTACCCTCAACCACGGAAGCCCGGCGCACTACTTTATCCTGAGTGTCCAACAGTTCAACAAAAGCAATAGGCCCTTGCCCCGAAACATTAAAATAGATCTCTCCATAATCGTCCAGCGAACGCACCTTGAAATTCTGTCTGATCTTATCCGTATGTAAACCGTATAAACCATAGAATGTCGTAGAATCTACGCTGAACACATATTCGGCAGTGGGTTCCCAATTCGCATACAGATTATACCGCCTGATCTCAACAGTATCTTGTTCGAAATCAAATGAGGCATCCTGCCACAACGTATCTACTTTCATTTGCAGATGGATAGAATCGGGATCATATTCCAAAAGCGGTTCATCAAACAACAAGCTAATGTGTCCATATACATCCATTGACGAAGGAACTTGTGGAGTTACTTTCAGGAACAGAGTAGGTTCCGGTTCATCCTCTTTTTTCTTTTTCTTCTTAGATTCGTCACGCTCTCCTCCCCTGGCCTTCCTGACCGACAGTTTCAATGTATCTGTCCGCGGAACCAACTGTTTGAGTGTATCCGTATATAAATATTCCAGTTTTATCTTTAGTGTATCTTGTTTATAGAGTAAAGAATCTTTCACCCAATAATGGATCGTATCATTGCCGGTTGATTTCTCGATAACAAACGCATCCTTTTCATCGAAATCCAATCCTGTAAGCGTTGGAAGGGTGTCCGCCTTTTCTGAGAAGTAGAGCGTAAACTTCTGTGGCGTCAGGCGTTCGCTCTTCACAAGAGATTGTGAATAGTTGATTTCTTTGAATGAGCGAAGCAATAAATCGTCCGGCAAATAATGGGTGTACTTGCGTTCGATGATCGTATCGACGGTCAATGTGTCTTTCCACATCGTATCTTGTCGGATACGTTCTTCAAACCGGGGAATGATCAATGAATCATGAAAAGCAATCGCTTCGCTTTTCTGTGTAAATGCAAAGTTCTGATCCGCATCCTGCAAAGCGAACAAGCGGTATGTACCCGGCGCTATACCACGAATAGTAAAACGTCCGCGGCTATCGGTACGCGAAACACGTTCAAACGGAAGTTTGGTAAACGCAGTATCAGCCGGATTGGAATGTAGCCCTATAAGCACACTTTTAACCGGCTCGAGATTAGAAGCTTCGAGGAGAACGCCTGAAATGGCCAGCGTATCAATCTGACCGCCCGTAGAAAAAGTAAATGTAAAATCGTCCAGGGGATTGCCTTCGTTATTATCGACGATGGCGTCTGAGAAGTCCACCGTATAAGTGGTATTGGCCTTTAGCGTATCAAGCAGATTGATCGTAATGCGCCTGCCGCTTGTTTTGATTTCAGGCTGCTGCACCTGCGGAGGGGAAATAACTACCTTTTCATTGGGCTTTTCCAGCTTAATGAATTCATCAAATTCCAGCACAATACGCGTACGGTCGATGTTCATACCACCTGCCTCAGGTGTACTACCCACAAGACGAGGTGGGGTTTCATCATACGCTCCCCCGTCCGGACGGCCAATACTGGCGCAAGAATATAACATTCCGATCATAACAACTGCTCCCAACAAACTGCGAAAGCGTCGCTTTACGATACATGAAGAACCTGATTTTTTGAAGACGGACAGTTTTTCTTTGCGGTTGAGATAGTCGCCTTGGAGTTCCTGCGCACTCCAACATTCCACGCCTTCTATTTCGGCGGAAGTGTTTTCAAACTGAGCAAACAGCGTTTTTATTTCTTCTGATTTCATCTCCTGTTCTTTTTTACCAAAATCGTTATGCCTTCCCTCTTCCCCTCCTTCAAAAAATCAATTTCCCGAAGTATTCCGGAAGATGGAAGTTGGGTTTCTCTGCGAGGATAGGATTCCAGGAAAGAAAATGAGGTACAGAAAGGTCATCGCCACACTTATAGAAGTTGGCTCTGACTGTTTTACCATCCAAAGAAGTCAGATCATGTTTAAAGAAAGCTGTGAAAGGAATGACCAGCGCTACCTCCCATGCTGTTTCACCGATCCGTTCTTCAAATGGGACGCGTCCCAAACTTGCCCAACGATCAATAAAGCGAATGGTCGAAGGCGTTGCCTGTTCACGGTTACCGGGTTTACCTCCGCCTAATAAAACAGTACCGATGCAATTACATTCCAGATTATAATAGATCCCATCAGCAGCAGGTATAATAAAGAATTCCACACAAGCGTCTTTATAAACCGGCTCGTTATCTTGTCCGTATCGGGCGCGAACACTATTCTCCTTCACCTTATAATGTAACAAAATAGCATGATCCGTACAGGCTATGCGGAAAGATACTTCCGGGCGATACGGGAAATCGGCCCAATTCACCACATCAAGCGGTTCAAACGCTACATTTTCCTTACTCAGCAATGCGGGTACAGCATCTGCTTCTACAGCGTTAACGCTGATCTTCTTTACTTTTAATTCTTTCATTTGATCGGGATTTACACCAGCCAGGGAAGATATGCCACCATAAAAGAAAGCAATAAACACCAGGCCGGTTTTAGTTAAATTCATCATAAACACGAGGTATCAAGGTTTTAACACACAAATATAACGAGTTTATCAGAACAAAACTTATCACTCCGAACAAAACCATATATTTGTATCCAAATAAATTCTACTTTTGTATACAACATCTTCCCCTGGAGCGTTGTGTTGTTCTAACTTTTATTTAATTTTGTAGCGTGTTTCCCGAATAACGTTTCGGGAAGCGTTGAATTAAATACATAGGAAGCGTTCAGCTTTATCCTCATCTTTAAAATCACCAATTTTAGACAACAGGGATAAACAATACAAACGCTCGCCAAGTCTATACATACGGCTATTGCCGTATCTATACGATATTGCGTGGGGAAGATGTTGTTTATTTGTTGTCGGGTGTTTGGTGATACCTAAAGGTGGATAGACAAGTCAGTTCCCACGCTTTCTTTTTATAGAACCGCTATTTGGGGAACTGGAGCGACAAACATGACGACAACGTGTTATTTAATTCTATTGAGTTTTGTCTTTTCCTGCCGATAGTATTCCTGCTCTATTGGTTCGTATTCAAGCCGTTGAAATGGCAAAACTTATTCGTGGTAGCGGCAAGCTACGTGTTCTATGGTTGGTGGGACTGGCGCTTTCTTATCCTGATCGCAATCACCACCTTTTGCAGTTTTGCAAGCGGCTTGCTTCTGGAAAAGTTTGAGAGACAACGTACAAAACAGAAATGGATCAGCGCATCAAACATTATCCTTAATCTGCTGATCCTGTGCATTTTCAAGTATTACAATTTCTTTGGGGAGAACCTGGCTGCACTGTTCAACCGTTTCGGAATACAACTGGACTGGGTTACGATAGACATTCTCCTGCCGGTCGGGATCAGCTTCTATACCTTTCAGGCATTGAGCTATACCATTGATGTATATCAACACAAGATAAAGCCTACGCATGAACCAGTCGCGTTCTTCGCCTTTATCAGCTTCTTTCCGCAACTGGTGGCAGGCCCGATCGAACGTGCGACAAATCTTTTACCTCAATTCCTCGTTCCGCGAACCTTCTGTTATGAAAAGGCGGTAGACGGCATGAGGCAGATCCTGTGGGGGTTATTCAAGAAAATGGTAATAGCAGACAATTGCGCGGCAGCCGCCAATCTGATCTTTGACGAATACCGGTTTTTGGACGGGTTTAATCTTTTTTTGGGAGCCATATTCTTCACGTTCCAGATTTACGGGGATTTCTCCGGTTATTCCGATATTGCGATAGGGACAGCCCGTTTGTTTGGTTTCAACCTGATGCGTAACTTTGGCTTACCCTATTTCTCACGGGACATTGCCGAGTTTTGGCGACGCTGGCATATTTCGCTCACTACGTGGTTCCGCGACTACATTTATATTCCGTTGGGAGGTAGCCGTTGCAGCAAGTGGAAGGTGGCCCGTAACACGCTCATTATCTTTCTTGTCAGCGGATTTTGGCACGGCGCGAACTGGACTTTTATCTGTTGGGGCGCTTTCCATGCGCTACTCTTTCTTCCTTTACTTCTGTTCGGGAGAAACCGCAAATACACGGATGTGGTTGCTAAAGGAAATGTATTACCAAACTTGAAAGAAGCCTGCCAAATGTTGACGACTTTCCTGCTCGTTGTTATCGGCTGGATCATCTTCCGGGCCGAAACTATTCACCAGGCATGGGATTATTTGTCTTGCATAGTTGTAGACTTT
>JAIRKY010000011.1 GCA_031259755.1 Mediterranea sp. (in: CFB group bacteria)
TGGCGTGTGCCGGTGAATTCCGATGGTACAGAGGCCAATAGTCCCTGGGTTGGTTTTACTAAGGAGAATGGTACTTGGGATAACGGTTGGTCTTGGGATGATAAAGCCAAGTATCCTGCCCCGGGGCACCGTAACTCTTCGGCTACTCTCAACAATACAACTCCGAACGGCTTCTATTGGACCGCATCACCGTCTACCAATAACAACAACCAAGCCTCGATCCTGAGCTTCAACGGTAGCACCGTCAACGTGTCCGACAATAACAATCGAGCCTTGGGCTTCTCTGTGCGATGCGTGAAGGAATAAACTCGCTTCGCTCCCTAAGAACAGAAGGAGGCAGGTAGTAGCTGTTTTACATGAAAAACTCCCAGCCGGAGGGGAGGCAAGTCTCCGGCTATATTATCAATAATTCCTGACAATCTCCCGTTTTGCGCGGAGAGTGGTAAGCAAAGGCCGGCACAGAGGTACCCTAAGGCCTACCTTCATGGGGGCGTAAGGGTTACCCTCATGGGGGGCATAAGGCCTGCCTTCATGGTACTTTCTCCGGAAAAAGGCCTCCGGAGGCTGTTTGGAGGCCATATCGGCTAATTATGGCTTTTTACGAAAAAAGACGACAAAAGGTGAACAAGAAATGGTATCCGATTGCGGTTACCGTGGGTAAACCCGTCACGACCGGCCATATTGCCGACCGCCAGGCGGTAGCGCCCCCGTATATGTCGACCCCAACACCTGATGGTTTAGAATTGCGGATCTCCGTAGATCATTTATGAGGGTGTGTCAGATCTGTGTGATCTGTTAATCTGTGGTTCATATCGGCGCTTATGACACATCCTTGTATTTCGATGATTTATAAGTTTTCGAAAATAGATATTTTATCCTTATTCTTCATACATTTGCAGAAGTTAAACACGCAATGTTTTTAAGCGATCAAGGTTTAGGAGAGAAATATGGATTGGAGAAAACTTATATCGGCTCAACGTTTCGGCATGGAGGATGTAGACAGCCGGCGGCAAGAAAATCGTTCGGAGTTTCAACGTGATTATGACAGGCTCATCTTCTCTGCGCCTTTCCGCCGGTTACAGAACAAGACACAGGTTTTCCCGCTGCCCGGCAGTGTATTCGTTCACAACAGGCTGACCCATAGCCTCGAAGTATCCAGTGTAGGCCGTTCTTTAGGGAATGACAGCGCCAAGGCTATCCTTGAAAAGCGTCCGGAGTTGCAAGACTCGTTCCTGCCCGATATCAATTCCATCGTCTCTGCGGCATGTCTCGCCCATGATTTGGGCAATCCGCCATTCGGCCATTCGGGCGAACGCTCCATTTCAACTTATTTCTCCGAAGGAAGAGGACTGGAACTTAAAGATAAATTATCGGACAGGCAATGGCAGGACCTGATCCACTTTGAAGGGAACGCCAACGCGTTCCGTCTCCTTACCCACCAATTCGAAGGGCGGAGAAAAGGAGGGTTCGCTATGACGTACACAACGCTGGCATCCATCGTAAAATATCCATTCTCGT
This sequence comes from Mediterranea sp. (in: CFB group bacteria), assembly GCA_031259755.1. GTDB lineage: Bacteria > Bacteroidota > Bacteroidia > Bacteroidales > Bacteroidaceae > Bacteroides. Next base: position 1,519 of record JAIRKY010000011.1, read on the forward strand.
CGAGCCTGGCGGAAGCAAAAGGGAAGTTCGGCTTTTTCGTCAGTGAAGAAGAGAGTTTCCGTCATATAGCCGACACGTTAGGGCTTAAAAAATTGAACGACGACCCGCTAAAATACGTACGCCATCCGTTGGTCTACCTTGTAGAGGCTGCGGACGACATCTGCTATCAGGTTATGGACATTGAAGATGCCCATAAGCTTAAAATCCTGACTGCGGAAGAGACCATCTGTTTACTCATGAACTATTTCGATGAAAACAGGCAGAACAGTATCCGTGAAACATTCACCCGCGTAAGCGACAAAAACGAACAGATAGCCTACTTGCGCTCGTCCGTTATCGGGCTATTAATTAAAGAGTGCACACAACTGTTCGTCAATAATGAAGAGGCTATCCTGGAAGGTGAATTTGAGGGCACTCTTATCGAACATATTTCCGAACGCGCGTCGGATGCATATAAAAACTGCAAAGCCGTATCCATGAAAAAGATCTATCGCTCACGCGATGTGCTCGATATTGAGTTGGCCGGATTTCGCGTCATCAACACGTTGCTCGATCTGATGATCGATGCCGTGACCTCTCCGGAAAAAGCATACTCACAGCTACTCATCGACCGGGTTTCGGGTCAATATAGCATAAAAGCGCCCGAACTTTACGACCGTGTTCAGGCGGTACTCGATTATGTTTCAGGCATGACGGACGTTTTTGCGCTCGACCTGTACCGGAAGATCAAGGGGAACAGCCTCCCGGCGGTTTAGTAAGCCACAGATTTCTACACGCCACACGGCTTAATCGGGGTTAAAACGGCCTTTGCCGGTTAATTTGAAAAAAGAGAACCAAGTATCCTTGATTCTCTTTTCTAAGAGCGGAAGACGGGGCTCAAACCCGCGACCCTCAGCTTGGAAGGCTAATGCTCTATCAACTGAGCTACTTCCGCAACATTAATTTTGTGGGCAAAGATGGATTCGAACCACCGAAGTCGACAGACAGCAGATTTACAGTCTGCCCCATTTGGCCACTCTGGTATTTGCCCTTTGTTAATGCGGTAAAGGTACGACTATTTATTTACGCTCCAAGCAAAATCGACCATCTTTATCGCGGTAATCGCACACTCATCGCCTTTGTTTCCCAGCTTTCCACCGCTTCTTTCTTCGGCTTGTTCTATGGTCAACGCGGTAATTAAACCGTAAATAACCGGAATGTCGCTCGTCGCGTTCAGTTGAGCGATTCCTTGGGTTACGCCCATACACACATAATCGAAGTGTGGAGTATCTCCTTTAATTACACATCCCAAAGCGATTACAGCGTCCAGATCACAGTTTTCTAACATCTGGTTGGCTCCGTATGTCAATTCAAAACTTCCCGGAACGGTTTTTACCAGAATGTTTTCGGGTTCAGCGCCGTGTTTCTTTAACGTTTCTACCGCTCCTTCAAGGAGTTTACCGGTAATATGACCATTCCATTCGGAAACGACGATGCCGAATTTCATTTGCCCCGCATCGGGCGTAGAGGTTGGGGCGTATTCCGACAAATTGTGATAAGCTGTTGCCATAGGGATAGCTTCTTCTCTATGAATTTAAGGATTATTTCTGAAGATTGGCTCTTTCGATATATTTATCGATATCCATCGTCTGATAAGACTGGAAGTACTTGTCTTTGATCTTGGTATATGCTTTTACGGCATCGGCGAACTTTCCCTGTTTTTCGTAAATATTACCGGCTTGCATCAGGAAGATAGGGCTCAACGTATTGTTGTCCGCCTGTTCTGCCGCCTTAACCAGATAAGCTGTCGCTTTGTCTAATTGTTCGAGTTTGGCATAGCTGTTACCGATAGCGCCCAAAACAGAAGGGCCGACCATAATATCATCGCCGCTGAATTTATCTAATTCTTTAATAGCCTTTTCGTACTCACCCAGGTTCATATAGCAGATCCCCGCGTAAGCTCTTGCCAGATTAGCGGCTTTAGTGCCACCGAATTCGTCGGCCACTTTAAGGAATCCTTCATAACCGATGCTATCGCCATTCAAGGCTATTTCGAAGGCGTCCTGTTCGAATAACTGCTGTCCTTTAAACAAAGCGGTCTGCGCTTTTTCTTCACGTGGCCCGGCATATAAGTTCTTATACATCAAAATACCGGATACAATCAGGATAATAACAACAACAGCACCGATGATCAAATTCTTATACTTAACAATAAACGCTTCCGATTGGGTAAGTACGTCTTCCACATTTAATTCTTCTTTGTGGTTTTTCTGATTTGCCATTTTATATTGTTTCTTTGGTTATGCTATAAGATATGGATATTCCGGTCAGCAAAAGTAGTTGATTTATATATATAAACGAAATTTAGCGGCATCTTTTTTCTTTTGCCGTCCCGGAACCGCGAAAATCTTGCTACTTTTGTACCTCGGAGCCAAGGGGGTTTGTATGATATTAAAACGTATATCCATACTTAATTACAAAAATCTGGAAGAAGTGGACTTGAACTTCTCCGGTAAGCTGAATTGTTTCTTCGGTCGGAACGGCATGGGCAAGACGAATTTACTGGATGCCATTTACTTCCTGTCGTTCTGTAAGAGCGCCGGGAATCCTGTTGATTCCCAGCATATCCGTCATGACCGGGAGTTTTTCGTGATACAGGGGTCTTATGAAACGGCGGATGGAACGCCGGAGAAGATCTATTGTGGAATGAAACGCCGGCAGAAGAAGCAATTCAAGAGGAATAAAAAGGAATATGCCCGTTTGTCGGATCATATCGGTTTCATCCCTCTGGTTATGGTTTCACCGGTAGATTCGGAGTTGATATTGGGGGGAAGCGATGAACGCCGTAAATTCATGGATGTTGTTATTTCCCAATATGATAAGGAATACCTGGATGCATTGATCCGATACAATAAGGCTTTGCAGCAACGGAATACATTGCTTAAAAACGAACAGCCTGTTGAAGAAGAACTGTTTCTGGTCTGGGAAGAGATGATGGCGCAAGCCGGTGAAACCGTATTTCGTAAACGGGAAGCGTTCATTCGTGAGTTTATCCCCATATTCCGGAATTTCTACTCTTTTATTTCTCTGGATAAGGAACAGGTAGGACTGGTTTACGAATCGCATGCGCGCCATGCATCCTTGTTGGAGGTGTTGAAAGAGAGCCGTATAAAAGATAAGATAGTAGGCTTTTCTTTGCGCGGCATTCATAAGGATGAATTGAATATGCTATTGGGAGATTTTCCGATTAAGAAAGAGGGTTCTCAGGGACAGAATAAAACGTATCTGGTCGCATTGAAACTGGCGCAGTTTGATTTTCTGAAACGAACAGGCCTGGCTGTGCCGTTACTCCTGTTGGATGATATATTTGATAAACTGGACGCTTCGCGGGTAGAGCAGATCGTTAAACTGGTTGCCGGTGACGGTTTCGGGCAGATCTTTATTACGGATACAAACCGTGAGTATCTGGATCGTATGTTATATAAGGCGGGAAGCGACTACAGGATGTTTGAAGTTGTACAGGGGCGGATCAGTGAAATGAAGGAGGGAAACGATGAAACGGCGTGACGCGGAGCCCATAGGGCTACTTATCCGTAAATATCTTCGTCAGGAAAGTCTGGAAGGGCCGCTGAACGAGCGAAGACTGCTGGATTCCTGGGGCGCGCTTATGGGGACGACTATTGCCGCTTATACGACGCAATTGTATATCCGCAACCAGACGTTGTATGTTCACTTATCTTCTGCGGCGCTCCGGCAAGAACTATTTATGGGTAAGAACCTGATCATCCGTAAACTGAACGAACATGTAGGCGCAATGGTGATTGTCAATATTGTTTTCTGTTGAAGGAGGGAAGGAGGCAGCAGTCGCTTCGCTCCTTCAACATATCACTTCATCTACCTGTATATCAAATTCTTCCGCGGGTATTTCATCCAATAGCTGGAAGGGGAAACATATCCCTATTTTGTAGGCGGTAAGTTTAGCCAGTAATTTGTCGTAATATCCTTTCCCGCGTCCCAAACGTGAACCGGAAGTATCGAATGC
>JAIRKY010000036.1 GCA_031259755.1 Mediterranea sp. (in: CFB group bacteria)
TGCAGATCTGTCGGGATGAATACCGAGAAGATGCTTCCTTCGTTTAATTTGCTGGTTACCGTGATTCGTCCGCCATGCAATTCAACATATTCTTTCACCAGATGTAAGCCGATTCCCGATCCGGTTTTGTCAGACTCATCGTTCCTGCTTTGATAAAAACGTTCGAAAATCGTTTGCCGGTCTTCTTCGGGGATGCCGTAGCCCGTATCGGCGATTTCTATTCCGATAAATTCCCTATCGGATTCTTCCGTTACCCTCAGGGTCGTCGATACAAGTCCTCCGGCCGGCGTAAATTTCAAGGCGTTGGAATACAGGTTGTTCATGATCTTTTGAATCTTGCCTTTGTCGAACCGGATATAGAGTTGTTCATTGTCGCTTTCAAACGTGAAATGAATGGAATTGTTTTCCGCGGTATCTTTGAAACTACTGTGTACGTATTCTGCGAATTTCACAAAATCTTCATGCGAGAGTTTCAGTTTTTCTCCACCCATTTCCAACTTCCTGAAATCCAGCAATTGATTGATCAATCCCAGCATGTTTTCTGCATTCCGGTAAATGGCAGTCAGTCTTTCTGTCAGAACTTTGTCCTTTTGTTGTTGGATCAGGGTATTTAAAGGCGTCATGATCAGGGTTAACGGTGTCCGGAATTCGTGGCTGATATTGGTGAAAAAGCGAAACTTCATCTGGTCGAGTTCCTGTTTTTGCCTTTCCGATTCGGCGGCCTGCTTTTGCGCCTGTTTTTCCTTTTCTTTCTTTTTGAAATATTGGAAAACAAAATAAATGGCTGCAAGCAGTAAAATGGCGTATAATGTATAAGCATAACCGGTCGCCCAAAACGGAGGCGAAATAATGATCTGCAATTCTGCGCAAGTATTGCCCCATACTTTGTCGTTGCTTGCAGTATATACTTTGAAGGTATATTTACCGGGGTTTAAACCTGTGTATGTGGCTGTTCCCAGACCGCTTGTTTCCGTTTCGTTCCAGTTCTGTTCATAATTTTCGAGTTTGTATCTATAATAGGTATGCATGGGATTCACGTAATTCAGTCCGGAAAATTCGAGCGTGATGAAGTTTTCGTTGTAATGCAAACGTATTTCCGTGGAGTATCCGAGCGGATGTTCCAGAATTTTGTGTCCCTTAAATTCCGTTTTTTCGTCGATTAGCGTATTAAACAGTCTGAATGCGATGAAAACCGGTTTTTTACTGCTTTGATTATAGATGATTTGATCGGGATCGAAATAATTGAAACCATTGTATCCTCCGAAAAACAAGTGGCCGGCTTTGGTTTTCAACGATGAACCTTCAAAAAACCTGCCGCTTTGCAAGCCATCGCCGTTGTCAAAGTTCACAAGTGAAATTTGAAAATGGCCAGAAACTTCAATTTTTGTAATCCCACTGTAGGTCGAGACCCAAAATGCACCATTGTCATCTTCTTCTATGGAAAATACATTATTGTTCGGGAGTCCGCTGTTGATGTCTATTTGGTATAATTGACCTTTCGTACGGTCGATAATTTTGATACCCTGTTCCGTTCCGTACCACTCACGCCCTTTACTGTCTTTTTTTATACAATAATACATGATATAAGGGGGCAATACGGTATTTTCCGGAAAGAAGATACTGTCGTTTTTCGAGTCGTAATAAAAAATCCCATTCCTGCCGTATGCGGCGAAAACATGGTCGCTGACCGGATAAAATCCGTTAATTACGTTTTGTAAGGTGATGTTATGATGCTTGTAGTTCAGCATTTCGATTTTCCCTGTCTCGGGGAAAAGCTCGCCAATGCCTTGGTTGGCAACGCTTACCCAGAACCGCCCGTTCGCATCTTCAAAAATCACTCTCGAAATATTCTGATTGATAAAATCAAATTCCGAAAAAGCGCGGTGGTTGTACCGGCGGACATTCTTCCCGTCCACACAGTAAAATCCATTCAAGAATGTGCCGACCCAGAGCCGTTTTTTCTTATCCCGGAAAAGCGAAAGCACCAATCCGTCGGGTATGATCCCCACCAATGCCTTTTCTATCTTATCCGTTTGCGGATCGTAACGCAAAACGCCGTCATAATAGGTGCCAAGCAATACCGTTCCATCCTCTTCTTCGAGAAAACAGCGGATCGACTCGTTAGTGATCAGCGTTTCCTTCTTTTGCGTATGCACGAGTTTGAACTTATGGCGACTCGGATTGTAATAACAAACACCTTGCCACAATGTGCCTACCCACAAGCCGTTGTCGTCGTCCACGAAAATACACTCGACATCGTTGCTCATGGTTCCGCCGTTTTCGAGTTGCAAGGCGACAGTTTCTACCTTATGTGTATGGGCGTCGATGCGCCGCAAGCCCGACCACGAAGTTCCCACCCACACATTGCCGGCTTTATCCATGTCCATACAGGTGAAAAAGTTGGAAATTCCACTGATGGTCGCAATCTCTTTCCAATGTTGATGGGTACGGTTGTAAAAAAAGACCGCGTGGTTGTACATGATCCACAAATTGCCGTCGGCAGCGGGGAGTATGCTAAAGAAATTACTTGCTTCCGTGAGCTTGCCCGTCAGGAACTTATCTTGTATGATAAATTCTTCTGAACTGCTGTCCCAGCAACGCAGCAAACCGCCCGAATATACGATCCAATAAAGATTTTTATATTGCACCATTTCATACGGAATACCGTATTCACGTACGAATGGACTGTCTCCATTTTCAACAACTTTCAATTTGCCTTCGGAGATATCGTAAAAAGAAAAAGTATTGTTGTCGGTCAGGAACCAGTAGTTCTTACTTTCATCGATAAAGATATTTTTTATTTTATCTTTTATTCCGAACTGATAAAGTACACTGTCAATATGGTAAATAAACTGGTTATTCCGGAGGTCGAAAAGGGTCAGACAATCGGGCTGTTTTGACCACAGCAGTCCTTCCGCATCATAGTATTGCTTGTAAGAATAGCGCTCTTTGAGAAAACGGTTGAAATTCCAGAAATACAGGTTGGTCTTATCATGGTAGATGTATTCGAAGGTTGCGCCATTGTATATATTCAGGGAACTGATCGTACTGATAATCAAACGGTCGTCCGGCTTCATGATGAAATACCGGATTTGGTTGTCGGACAGTCCATCGGCAATATCGATATGACGAAAAATATAATTCTCTTCCGCATAACCCGCAGATATGCAAAAGAATATCTGAATGATTGCCAATAAAGATTTTAATAGAGTAGGCATCGAGTTTAACTTTGTTCCTTATTATATATCTGTTTGTCAAGGAGCGGGGCGAATCATTTGGCGATTTATTACAGTTACCTACGAGAGAGTGTTCAGGATGGCGTTATTACTTGTTGGGCTACCAGGATTCGAACCTGGAAAGTCAGGACCAGAATCTGAAGTGTTACCATTACACCATAGCCCAATATTTCCGTCTGCAAAGATACAACTAATTTAAAAATCCCCAATAATTTTAATTGTTTTTTCTTTTATACAATAAATCGGCGTATATTTGTAGGCTGGAAAGAGTTTCCGAAAGGAAAAAGAAAACGGCTTTCTTGCTATTTTAGAATAAATCAAAGACATATTGATGAACGAGACGAAAGAATTAATTGAGAAAATAACAGAAGGAATACAAGGAAAGAAAGGTAAAAATATTGTTATAGCTGACTTGACCAGGATCGGCGACACCATCTGCAAATATTTTGTAATTTGCCAGGGTAATTCCCTCAGTCAGGTAGGAGCTATTGTCGAGTCAATCAAAGAACATACCTGCAAAGGCGCAAATAGTAAACCGATAGCCATTGACGGACTCAGAAACGCGGAATGGGTAGCTATGGACTACGCAGATGTCCTGGTACACGTATTTCTCCCGGATGTCAGAACGTACTACAACCTGGAACATCTCTGGGCGGATGCTAAACTAATGACCATTCCCGACATTGACTAATCAGATATGGAAGATAATAATAAAAAACCTAATAAGGTAAATATGCCCCGGTTCAACCTGAATTGGATGTACATGATCATAGCCATGATGCTATTGGGGCTATACCTGACCAACGAAAGCGGATCGATAAACAAAAACGTGCCCTACGATGAATTTCAGAAATATGTTCGCGAAGGATATGTAAACAAAGTCATTGGCTATGACGACAATTTCGTGGAAGCGTTTATCAAACCCGCCCACGTGAAAGATATCTTTAAACAAGATTCTACTAAAGCCGGCAGAAACCCAATGATCATGACCAAAGCGCCATCGCTTGGGAATCTGGATAATTTCCTCCAAGAAGAAAGCGACGAAGCCCGCTTTGACGGAACGATTAGCTACGAGAAGAAAAAAGATTATTTCAGTATGTTCCTGTGGAATGCACTCCCTATGGCTTTCGTGATTATCTTATGGATATTCATCATGCGCCGTATGAGCGGTGGTGGAGGTGGCGTCGGTGGCAATGTCTTCAGCGTAGGAAAATCCAAAGCGCAGCTATTCGAAAAAGGGGGGTCAATAAAGATAACTTTCAAAGACGTTGCGGGATTAGCAGAAGCAAAACAGGAAGTAGAAGAAATTGTGGAATTTCTGAAAGAACCGCAAAAGTATACGGACTTGGGAGGTAAAATACCTAAGGGCGCATTGCTTGTAGGCCCTCCGGGAACAGGTAAGACCCTGCTTGCCAAAGCCGTGGCAGGTGAAGCAAACGTACCTTTCTTCTCACTTGCGGGTTCGGATTTCGTTGAGATGTTTGTCGGGGTTGGTGCATCGCGTGTACGCGACCTGTTCAAGCAAGCAAAAGAAAAAGCGCCATGTATCGTCTTCATTGATGAGATCGATGCGGTAGGACGTGCACGTGGCAAAAACCCAAGTATGGGAGGCAATGATGAACGCGAAAATACGCTGAACCAGTTACTTACTGAGATGGACGGTTTCGGTTCGAACAGCGGGGTTATCATTCTGGCGGCTACCAATCGTGTAGATGTGCTGGATAAAGCGTTACTCCGCGCAGGACGCTTCGACCGTCAGATTCATGTAGATCTGCCGGACCTGAATGAGCGCAAAGAAGTTTTCGGCGTTCACCTACGCCCGATTAAAATAGACAATAGCGTAGATATTGATTTGCTGGCCCGGCAGACACCGGGATTCTCGGGAGCAGACATTGCCAATGTATGCAACGAAGCTGCATTGATCGCCGCCCGCCATGGAAAAAAGTTTGTGGAGAAGCAAGACTTTCTTGATGCCGTAGACCGTATTATTGGGGGATTGGAGAAAAAAAGTAAGATCACAACAGAAGCGGAACGTCGTGCGATTGCTTTACACGAAGCCGGACACGCGTCACTATCTTGGGTGCTGGAACATGCAAATCCACTGATCAAGGTTACAATTGTGCCGCGCGGGCGCGCATTAGGTGCCGCGTGGTATCTACCGGAAGAAAGACAGATCACAACAAAAGAGCAAATGCTGGATGAAATGTGTGCCACTTTAGGCGGACGCGCCGCAGAAGATTTGTTTCTGGGCAGGATTTCAACCGGTGCAATGAATGACCTGGAACGGGTAACGAAACAAGCTTACGGAATGATCGCTTTTCTGGGAATGAGTGAGAAACTACCCAACCTGTGCTATTATAATAATGAGGAGTACTCCTTTAACAAGCCATATAGTGAAAAAACAGCCGAATTGATTGACAAAGAAGTACAAGACATGATCAATCGGCAATATGAGCGCGCCAAAGAAATTCTGTCCAAACATCAGAAAGAACATAACGAATTAGCGCAGTTGTTGATTGATAAGGAAGTGATCTTTGCTGAAGATGTAGAACGTATCTTTGGTAAACGTCCATGGGCTTCCCGTTCGGAAGAAATCATGGAAAGTGAAAAGAATCGTAAAGCGAATATAGCTACCGGACAAGCAGAAAAACTCAATACCTAAAACTATAAACTCAATTGAAGAATTTTATTATACGAACAATAACCGGAGCGCTGTTTGTGGCGATACTCTTGTTATGTATCCTATATAGCCCATGGTCTTTTGTTTTTTTATTTGCTATTATTGCCGGGCTGTGCGTATTTGAGTTTGCAACACTGGTCAATCGAACAGGAGACGTAACGATGAACCGGACAATGTCCAGTCTGGGGGGAGTATATTTGTTTCTTGCTTTCATGGGGTTCTGCATGGATGTTTCAGACTTTTTCCTGTTTATCCCTTACCTTGTATTACTCATTTACCTGATGGTAAGAGAACTTTATGTTAAAGAGAAAAATCCGGTAAACAACTGGGCGTATACGATGTTCGGCCAAATATATGTCGCTCTTCCCTTTGCATTGCTCAATATATTGGCATTCCACTACAATGAAGTCGAAAATGCGGTAGATTACGACGCCATACTTCCGTTATCCGTTTTTGTTTTCACCTGGTTGAATGATACCGGAGCGTATTGTGCAGGTATGTTGTTCGGAAAACACAAGCTATTTGAACGTGTTTCTCCGAAAAAATCCTGGGAAGGTTCTATCGGAGGTGGTGTGGCAACCATAGCTTCATCATTTGCTTTTGCCTGTTTTTTTCCTATCCTGACTACGTTAGGCTGGGTTGGGTTAGCAATGGTAGTGATTGTATTCGGAACTTGGGGAGACCTGACGGAATCGTTATTCAAACGTCATTTGGGAATAAAAGACTCCGGTACAATATTACCCGGACATGGAGGCATGCTTGATCGCTTCGATAGCATCCTGATTGCTGTACCTGCAGCAGTGGTATATCTATATCTACTAAAAAACCTTGTTTAAAAGGACGAGGGTTATAAATCCTCTTATAACGAATAAAGCCCGGATCTTTATGAAGTGCACCCCAAAAGTTTCCGAGGGAGAAGACCCGGGTGTTTTCAATCCTGATCCGATTGGTTATTAGTTTTAACTTCGGCGCGTATGAAATCGTACACGGTTCGTTCCAAAACAGACAGGGAGGGAAAAGAGAGGATGAACTCACGTTTGATCCTGAACCTAAATCAGTTTCATGCAGATCACTTCTTCAATGAATCGTAAGCCGTTTGCAACTGTAGGAATGCCTGTCTCAGTACTGCACGCGGAGTACCCACATTCAGACGCATAAATCCTGTACCTTCTTTTCCAAACATAGCGCCATCATTCAAAGCAAGACGGGCGCCTTCAACAAACAAGCGCACCAGTTCATTCTGAAGTAATCCCAACTCACGGCAATCTAAAAAGACCAGATACGAGGCCTGAGGACGAATCACTTTAATGAGAGGGATATGTTTTTTAAAGAAATCGTCCGTATAATCGATGTTTCCTTGTATATAAGCCAATAGCCGGTCAAGCCATTCCGTACCATTGCCATACGCCGCCGTTACACCGGTAAAAGCAAATATATTTCCCTGTTCCGATTCGTTAGCGGTAACATACTCCCGAAATTTTTCACGTATTTCCTTATCCTTGATGATACAATAGGCGCTGAACAGCCCCGGCATATTAAATGCTTTACTTGGAGACATGAACACAATAGAATTCTTTTCGGCTTCCTCACACACCTCAGGAAACGGATGATGTTTATAGGGTGGAAGTGTCAGGTCGGCATGAATCTCATCAGACACAACAACCGTTCCGTTCTCATAGCAAATCCGGGCGACTTCCACCAGTTCTTCTTTTGTCCAAACCCGCCCGCCCGGATTATGCGGACTGCACAAGATAAACAACTTGCATCCTTTTATGTCTTCCCTGAAGCGTTCCATATCCATACGATACTGGCCGTTTTCCAATATTAACGGACTAAAAACGACTTCTCTATGATTGTGCTCCGTCAGTAGGAAAAACGGATGATAAACAGGAGGCTGAACCATCACTTTATCTCCCTTTTCCGTGAAGCTATGAATGACCATAGCCAATCCGGCTACGACTCCGGGAGTAAATATCAACTCACGAGCCGATACGTTCCAATCATAGCGACTACTCAACCAATGAATGATAGAAGCGCACCAACTTTCCGGTTTCATGGGATAGCCCAATATCTCATGTTCTAAACGCCTTCTCAATGCATTGATTACAAATAAAGGCGTACGGAAATCCATATCGGCAACCCAGAGCGGGATAAGGTCTGTTCGTCCCCAATTACTTTTTAATCCGTCTATCTTAACGGCATCGGCGCCCCGGCGATCAATAATTTCATCAAAGTTATATTTCATAATGCAAACCCATTTAAATCTTCTTGCAAATGTAACGTTGAAAATTAAGAAACTGTTTTAAATTTCTCATTTTATTCTGTTTAGCATAATTTGCATCATTGTCAAATATATCAAGGTTTAAACACAGAGACACAGAGTTTTAATTTGATTAAGTAAAGCGAAGCCT
>JAIRKY010000038.1 GCA_031259755.1 Mediterranea sp. (in: CFB group bacteria)
GTTCAATGGCCAATAGTCCCTGGACTGGTTTCGGCGATGCCTTTAATCAGCCTACCAATACCGATGGTCCGTTCTCTAACGGTCACTCCTGGGGTACTAATGCTGTTTATCCTGCCGCGGGGAACCGTAATCAGGGCACCGGTGCGGTCGGCAGCCCAAGTACGGGCGGCAACTACTGGTCCGCAGCGCCCAGTGGCACCAGTGCCTCGTTCCTGTGCTTCAGCGACAGCAACGTCTTCGTAGCCGACTCCTTCTTTCGGGCCAGCGGCTTCTCGGTGCGGTGCGTGCGGGAGTGAACTCATCTATTCATTTACCATTTACAGATTTACCATTTACCATTTCCGTGCGGTGCGTGCGGGAGTGAGTGAGTGAGCGGCCGCAATGCCTCCCCTGCAAGGGGGAGGTGCCCGAAGGGCGGAGGGGGTTTCTCCACAATCCGCCCAAAGGATGCAGACCGACAACCTTATCGGCTTACCACCTTCGCGCCTTCGTCGCCCGGCGGATAGATGGTATCCGTTTAAAACATTATGCGTAACTATGTAAACCGCCTAAAATAAAATTCACCCCGAAATAGGTGATCAGTACACTCAGAAAAGCGATGATCGTGAAAAGATGAAAGAACATGGGTTTCCGGAAAACGGGAAGAGAATCCGTGTGTACAGCGAATGAATAGATAAGCATGGTGATCAGCGCCCAGACCTCTTTGGGGTCCCATCCCCAATAGCGCCCCCATGAGACATTGGCCCAAACAGCTCCGACGAAGATGCCGGTCACTAAGCAAAATAAAGCCGGATAGAGTAATAACCGACTAAGTGTTTGCAACTTTTCGACCTGCTGCATCCGGAGCGTATTTCCGGAGAGGTATATGGCTGATGCGGCTAAACCGTTCAACATTATGAAAGCAAACAAAGCATACGAAAACATAATGGCAACCACATGCAGGCTCAGCAACGGAGAGGATAAGACCGGTATCAGGTGGGTAATCTGAGGATTTGATTCGCCCATCGTAGATACCATCAGCGTAAACCCGCATATCAGAAAACCAAAAGGCGGGAACAGCGCTCTTTTTCGCAGTATGAAAGCCAATATCAAAGCGCACCAGGCCATAAACTGCATGGTTTCGTATCCGTTGGACAAGGGCGGATGGGCGCTCACAAACCATCGTAAAGAGATGTTAACCGTAAGATATGCGAACACGATAAGGAGCAGAACGGCCAATGCAACGGAGATCTGTGACCTGGCTCTTTTGCCGGCAGCCATACAGATACAATAGTAAATGAAGCTGAGAACGCCTGCGGCTATACATCCCACAGCAAGCTGAAAGGTATAGGTCAGGCTGTTATAGAGCTTTTCCGCCTTAAAACGGTTATCTGACGGAAGGAGCGAAGCGGCTTCTCTTTCCTGATATTTCCTTATTTTCCGTAATGCGCTCAGGATGCCGTCATAATCCTTTTTCACGACCATCTCATGGATGTAATCCTGCGTCTTCTTTATGAACAACCATTTATTATCGTCCATATCCATTGGGAGGTCATCGCCCTGGGAGCGCCAGATAAGCCCCGACGCGCCGTCGTATGCACTTCGGCCTGGGTATATCTTCAGCATCTTTCCCGAATACATGTATCTGATGATGTTGTATTTCTCATCGGCCTCTTCCATACCTCGTTTTGCGGAGCCGCTCCCTTTGCGCCGGATCCGATTGATGGCGTCATTCAGTTTATATCCGTTGACCCGGTCCGTAAAATCGTCCAACGCCGCATACTTTCCGTCGATCCCCAGTAAGGTGCGGACGCTCTTATCTTTTATTCTGATCATGGGTTGCGATTTCCAGCTCGAATAATAGAATAGCCAACCGGTAAAAACCTGCTCGGATGTTAGTCCGCGGTAGGTCGGCCTGCCATACAGTTTGGTCGTAAAATCTTTGGCAACCGTTTGTAGCGGGCAGATACGGTTGTTGTACAATACATACAGATCGCCAAAGGCGCCGGCTACTTCCTGAGGAAGCGCTTTAGGCGCCTGATTCCGGGTCGTACCATACGCACCGGCCGGACAATGAAGCAGAAGTAATAAGAGTGTTGCGCCATTGGCGAATGATCTTCTGAGTAAAGAACGATATTTCGTATCCGGCGCCAGAAAGAAAAGCATAATGGATACCAGCAAAAGGGCGTATCCGGTGTATGTAATGCCAATTCCCCACGGGTCGTATGACACGGCCAATGTGGCCCCGCATTCATCTTCGTCGTAGCCGGATTGATTGAAACGATACCCTTTATAAGAAAAGATCCTGTTCATAGCCACTTCACCCTGTTGCGTTCCGTTATCTCCATCGGTAACCGTAACTGTGCTTACATAATCCACAGGCGAAGGAGTGCCTGTGTAATATTCAATCCTGAAACGATCCAGTTTGATGCTGAAGGGCAACGATTGCGCGGTTTTGCCGTCACTGCGGACAAAGGCGGTTGCGGTTTCGTTCTCACGTAAATGCAACAGCCCTTGCTTGCCGTGTATACGGGTTGTGAACGCCCCTGTCAGGATGAGAAGGAAAGAGAGATGAAACAGAAACACAATCTTCTTTCCGAATAATCTTAGCTTGATGATATAAATCAAAGCCGATATGGCAATCAGCCCCCATAACGTAATAAAGCCGGATGAGCGGTAGATGTGATCTGCTGCGAATCCGGTTCCGTACAGTTTCTCAACGACAGTCGCACTGATCAGGACTATGATGATCAGTCCCAGAAGTGAGAACGTCAATAGCTTTAGTCGTATCATCTTTCATGAGTAAAAAGAAACCGGCCTGAAGCATATCCATACCGGTTTCTTATGATTATTCTGCAATGATCAGATGGCGTCAATGAATTCTGCGATTGCATCGCGCTCGGCCTTGCTAAGCCTGCGGAACTTTTCTACAGATGCGCGGGCGTCGCTTTCCGGATTTCCGTGCCACATGATGGCTTCGATCACATTACGTGCGCGGCAGTCGTGCAAACGGTCGCTGGCGCCCGTTACAAGTTCGCTTAAACCTCTTCCCCAGAGTGGCGTTGTACGGCACCATCCTGTGCGGATGTCATTTTTCATGTACAGGCGATGTTGTACCATATCGGTATATGGCCATATCTTCTGATGAGGAAAGCGTGGCAAGCGATTATCATTTTCCGTAAAAAATCCGCTGGGGTCATGTATTACATCATCGCCGGTTGTCCACGAGGGGCGATGGCAATACGTACACCCCATCTCGTTGAATAGCTTTTTACCCTTATCAACTACCGGATCGTCAAGATTACGCGCGGCGGGAACGGCAAGCCCGCGATGCCATATCATAAAGTTCTTGTACTCCTCGTCGGCCATTTCGACATCCAGGTCTGTGGACATCAGGTAACTGAATATGTCGTTCTCAACATTTCCCGTTTTGTTTTGTTCAGGGAAATGTTTATAGAAATCAGCCTGGACTTCGGCGTCTTGGGAGGCTACCGTTGCATAGGTCTTAGTCATATAATGATAGCGGCGGTTTGAACGGGTTACATTCGTAATGTTCCATATCGCGTTCGCCCCTGCGCCGTCTTGAAGCGGCCCTCTGCTAAGTGCGTACGTAAAGCGTAAAGGGTGGTCTGTAGCGGCATACGTTTTGGTCCAGTTGCCATTGGCGAATATAGCCGGATTCAGTGATGCGCCGGCCTTTTCCTGTTTGGCGTATTCCGCTTTCAGGTCTTCTGCGGAAATGGCATCCAGCAACCCGGTACCATATACTCCGATCGTCGATTCGAGTTTTACTCTGACATTCGCGTGAGGAACCGTTGTGGTAACATTATTCTTAGTCACCTCAAGCGGAACGTAATAGGCTTCTTCCGGAATGGTAACTTCGGGATAAATCAGGCTGTAGCTTTCACCGTCAGGGAATTTGTTTCCCCATTCGTCGGTGTGAGGTAACCACTCTATTTTTATCTTCGATTCATCAACCGGAGCTTTGAATGGTTCCACAGCCATTGTTTGCGGCATACCGGTCAGCGAACTCAGATAGGTATCTGTTTCGTCGGTGATGACAAGCAGGTAGCCGTTGCCATGTTCGTTGGCGCGATACGCTGTCTGTCGCATGCCATGGCCATAGTTCGGATGGCAATAGATACATCCGCGTCTGACCATCAATGGCCCTAATCCCATGAAAGCGCCGGATGTATTTTCATTATAGTCGTTTTCAAAGAAATACTCGCCGAATTTGAACGCCTGGGCCATCGATGCGTCAACAGCCGGTGCAGGCTGTTCATAAGCGAATGATGTTGCTGTAAAGGTTGTTCCCAGCGAGCCTCCGGAATACCACTCTTCATCATCAACTTCTACAGGCTCTATCGACAGGCCGTCCTCGTCATTGCAAGAGCATAAAAAGATGAACAGGAATGACAGGAAAAATAATCGTTTACGCATACCACCTGAGTTTTTTTATTTTCTTAAAGCTTGCTGAGCGGTCAGCAGGGCTTCATCAAGAGCAGAACAGGCATCCATAGCCTCTTTTACTTTCGGATCCGAATAATGCGATACGAAAGGTTTGGGCATTGCCTTTATTTTAGCTATACAGGTTTCCAAAGCCTTTTGTAGATTATCGGCCGCAGTAGAGTCTACGCTTTTGATGTATGCAAATATCGACAATGATTCCGGTGAGGTCGCACCCATTTTGCCGTATAGCGCGTATTGAACGCCTGTGATGTTATTTTCAAAATCTGTAATGGAATTGTAAGCGTGTGGCGATTCAATATAGTTGACGTCTTCGCCCGTATGTGGAGCGCCGATTTTTGTATTACCCACCTCGTCTACAATCGTTCTGCATCCTTCGATGATCTGTTCGCTGGCCAATGTGACGGTTTTCCATGTGCTTCCTGCAAATCCGGCCAGTTCTATTTGTTCGCCGAAGTTATCTTCCGGTTCCATTTCGGCATCTTCAATGATTCCTTGTTTCTCGGGTGTGATATTGTCCATGCCGGCCCATGCGGCTTCCAGACGGCAGCAACTTAATGCAAGATCTTGAGCCACTGCTACGGCATAGTCAAATTCTTTGTCGGTAATATCTGATACCGGACGATTTCGTCCTTCGCGGAAGATGATATACTCCAAACCATGGTATCCAACCAAACCATTGTTCAGGTTGGCAACGACGTTTTCTATATCAGCCATCATAGCTTCGTTGTTCAATAGATTTTCCAAAGCTGTTTTATCGAGCGGCCAGGTATCAATGTGCGGGTCGATAAAATATTTGGTAGCGGCGCCGAAGAGGAAAGCTTCGCTCCATTCCCAATATTGGCGCGATGTTTTCCAGAGATTACATACGTTGGTTACATCGGCATCCGATTTCGATTCTTGAAGTTTTTCGATCGCCTTCTGTAAAAGGATAGTCTGATCGGCCAGGGTCTTGTAAGTAGGAATAACGTTGTTCTTTACATATGCAACGTTTATTTTTTGCAACTCTTTTTCTTTTTCGCTCAGTTCAATCTCATTGTCCGAGTCGCCGCAAGCAATAAAGCTCAATGAGGTAATGATGGCGCACATCATTAATACGGCAGATTTATAGAAAACTTTCATAACCGTTTTTTAGTTAGTAGTGAATAATATGGTTTATTTATTATTTAGTGAAAAATCCTGCGTAAGCAATGCCTAACGACACGGTTGGTTCGTTGTTGTATTGACTCTTATAGAACCGTTTCGAGTATTCGGCTTTGACTACTATCTCTTTTAGCGGATAATAGTTGAGGCCAAGCGCCATTCGTTGTTTACCGCACCAGCCATAGTCGAGCACATTCTTTTCTACCTTAGCCATAGCATCGTAGTATTCATACCGGCCAAAGAGATACAACTTCCGGTCATCTCGCCTCATTTTCGAAATATGGCTGAAGATGTCATACCCCATTTCTATTCCTGCGGCAACCGCATCAGAGGCGACAGCCATTTTGGGAGATGGAGAGGCGTTGGACATGCTTTTGTTGAATTGGGTGATCTCTTCCGAATCGTTCAGGTGCGCCCAGTCGAAGTTCCCTCTGGCGATCAGCCGGCGCGTTTTGTAATGGAAGTCTATTGTCCCAATCATAACTTCGCCATTATAATCTTTATATTTGGTGTTTTTACTGAGGGAGTTACTGAAACTGTTTCCGAAATACCCGCTTACACCTACGCGCAGGTTTTTGATCGAATAATTGTCAAGACGTAAAGCTCCGGCATACGCGTTAGCTATCTTAAACTCGTAGGGGCTTCCCGATCCACCACTGATGAAACCTTCGGAATCGAACCGGTCGGCATCTAATCCGGGAAGGAACAGGATCTCGTACCGCCAGTTTTTCGTGCGCCCCCAAAGACTTATGCCTGTTTCATGCCATGTACAGGGCAGGATCGTGCTTTCACCCTCCGGACGGTAATTGGTAAAGAATTCTGTTGGCAGGTGGTACTGATTGGTCATCCCCACGGGAACGATTATATGTCCCATACGAATATTGAACGCATCGCAGAAACTCTTTTGAATCCAGAATTGTTCGAGAACGACTTCTCCACCGCGTTCTGTTTCTGTTTCATATTCGCCGGTTTCTTCCGCTTCAATTTCTACTGCGCTTCCGGTTCCGCCATGCTCAAATTCTATTTCGCTGCCGAAACTCCATCCTTTTCCAAAGTCATATCCAATACTGAGCACCACATGTGGTAAGTCGAAGCGTCCGTGGTTTTTGGCATCTTTGTATTGTTCCGCATTCGTATAGCGTTGCCATTGATCGCTGTAAAAGTTACGGCTGAGTACAGCTTCTCCATATCCTCCGATAGTTAGCCGATCCGGCAAATCGTTCTTTTTTTTATTCTCTTCCGTTGAATCATTGCGATACTCCTGGGCGGAAACACTACCAATAAAGGCTACCAGAGAACAAAGGATGAACGTGTTAGCTAATTTTTTCATCTTTTATAATTATAAGACACAAAGGTAAGACGACCCAAAAAGGAGAACAATACCTAAAAGTTGGTATAATTCGGCGTCCGAATCAGTATATATTGTTATTGGCGTCCGCTTCGTTCATTTATCCGGGCTGTTTATTTTAACGCCCCGACCAAAGGATATTGGAGTATTAACAAAATGTCAAACCGCAAAAAAAGCCGGTGAAAACCGCAAAGCCGGGCGGATTTTTAAAAACGTCACGCTGGTAACGTTTCGTAAAAACAAAACGATTGACTATATTGATATTTTATGTCTTTATACTATGCTACAATATTGAAACAAAGTCAAATTACTGCTTGTCGCTGTATATGTGTATCAAAATGAAACTTTGAATTTGTGCGAGAAAAGCAATGAAATAGAATAAGGAGCGTCTTAAAATCCCTTCTCCGGAAATGCGACGGATTGTTTTTTATCTTCAAAAACCCGTATAATTACAAGATAGGACGTCTCATTTAACAGCTCAACCAACCGTGTTTAACAACTCAACTTCCGTGTTTAACACGAACACTCGTTTTGTTTAACACGGCTATATACATTGTTACACACGGGAGGTTGAGTTGTTTAACAAAAATCGGTGGTGTAGTATGTCCGGTTGCTTGTTTTTGTTTTATCGCTAAATTCTGTTGACCGTTCAATGGCCATTCTGAGCTTTCTGTGGCATGTTGAGCGCTTATCCGGCAAAAAGTTTTGATGTAATCAAAAA
>JAIRKY010000119.1 GCA_031259755.1 Mediterranea sp. (in: CFB group bacteria)
AGCAGCTTCAAAGGAGAAGGCTTCAGACCTATACATAAGCGATGGATCGTGGAAAGGACTTTCTCATGGTCAAAATTGCTGCCATAAGATTACTACTGAATAAAATTTAAACAAGCTCTAAGGTTTTATCATATTGTTCATTTTTAATTATTATTTAAAAGATGAAACCTACGCCAAATGCTAAAGAGTGTCTCCACTGGCTGTAATCTGATGTTTTCATTTTCTCTTTATCGTCGATGAACAATACTTCACCTTTGAGTTGTTTAAGGTTGTAGCCAAACTGGAAATTCATCCCAAAATGGCGTCTGAACATTTTTCTGTATCCAATGCCCAGGTCTAATAGCATTCCTTCAGTGAAAGTAGAGCCTGGAATGGCATAACCCAGATTTGTATAAGCATATGCGTGAGGAATGGAAATTATAGGTACATAGTGGCCCGTTAAAAAAAGTGGCAGTGTGTTATGTCCCGTATTTTCGTATCTGTCTAATCCGGCACCGGCACCAACCGATAAACGGTTATTAATATTGTACAATCCGTAAAGATGGATGGAATTACCGTACATTTTTAAACCCGAACGTGTGGTATTATACAAGTCGCCTCGCTCGCTTACTCCAAGATTATAATGATAATCGACCATGATACGCACTTTTGACGTATTAAATTCATTCTGACTGTATAATGCAGCCGAAAAGCACAAAACGACGAGAATAACGATACTTTTCATTGTTTCAATATTATGGTTAAAAATATATTTTCATTCCAGCTCTGTATAGCAGAAGAAGCATGGCAATATTTTATCTTTCATAAACTATCTTTTAATTTAAAATTTTTATTTTATCACTTACATAACGGAAAACAAAAGTAGGAAAAAAACTAACTACTTATTTCTTAGATTTTCTTTTTGCCCATCCTTCTTCAGTGAAATCCGGTTCCTTGCCTTTAAAGAACTGCATCCAGTCGTCTTTCTTTTTAGGGCCTCTGGCATTGCTGTATCCTCTTTCCTCCCGGCTGGGTTTATCTTTTTTATGGGTCTCCTTCTTGCTATCATACTTTCTTTTCATATTCTTTCCTTTGGCCGGGCTTTCCTCTCCTGCCACTTCCACGTTTATTTTTCTTCCGTTGAATACGACATTATTTAATCCATTCAGCACAGCCTGAGTTTGCTTTTCTTCTACTTCAAAGAAAGAAAAACTTCTCATCAGGTCAATTCGTCCAAGGCGTACGCGATGTTGCGTATTCTTGTTGATCAAGTCGATCAATTGCGCTGGATAGAAGTTATCGGCCTTACCTAAACTAATAAATATACGTGTGAATCCCGACTCTGCTTTCCGTTTGGTTTTATCGTTAGAAGAACCACGTTCACGACGTTCATAGCCGGCAGAGTTACGCTCGTTACCACGATTTTCTTTCGGAATTTCAATTTCTTCCCGGTCACGATAATACTCAAGAAAACGATTGAACTCTAAAGACACCATACGTTTGATAATATCTTCTTTATCCAACCATTCCAGCTTACGATAGATAGACGGCATATAGTCGGCGATCTCTTCTTCGTTCACCTTTACCTTTTCAATGTCATCGATCACTTTCAGGAGTTGCTTCTCGCAGATTTGCTTGTTGGTCGGCATCTCTCCCAGGGTGAATTTCTTACCGATGATACGCTCAATTTCACGCATTTTCCCCTTTTCACGGAGATTGATAATGGCGATCGATGTTCCGGTTTTCCCCGCACGGCCCGTACGTCCGCTTCGGTGCGTATAGCTTTCCGTATCATCGGGCAAACCATAGTTAATGATGTGAGTCAGGTCGTCTACATCGAGTCCGCGTGCAGCAACATCTGTTGCAACCAATATCTGAAGATTCCGTATGCGGAATTTTTGCATCACCGCATCCCGTTGCGCCTGGGACAATTCACCGTGCAACGAATCGGCGTTATAGCCTTCCTGCATCAGTTTATCCGCGATTTCCTGCGTTTCTTTGCGGGTACGGCAAAAGATGATACCATATATTTGCGGATAGTAGTCGACAATACGTTTCAGCGCCGCATATTTGTCCTTTGCGTGTACTAAGTAAGCCACGTGTTTTACACTATTGACACCCTCGTTCTTGCGTCCAATCGTGATTTCTTTAGCATCATGAAGATACTTCTTCGCTATACGTGAAATTTCAGGGCTCATCGTTGCCGAGAAGAGTAACGTATTCCGCTCCTCGGGAACATCAGCCAGGATGGCATTGATGCTTTCGGTAAAACCCATGTTCAGCATTTCGTCGGCCTCATCCATAATCACGTTACGGACAGTTGCCAATGATACGGTTTTCCGTTCCATCAAGTCCAATAACCGGCCCGGAGTGGCTACAATGATGTGTACCCCCTTTTTCAGACTGCGTATCTGACTGTCAATGGATGAACCGCCATATACCGGAAGCACCTTCAATCCCTCCACATATTTGGAATAGTCATTCAGGTCACCTGCGATTTGCAAACACAATTCGCGGGTGGGACAAAGCACAAGTGATTGGGGTGCACGATCTTCCACCCGGATCTTTTGTATGATAGGTAAGCCAAAAGCAGCAGTTTTTCCTGTTCCCGTTTGCGCGAGAGCTACAACATCATTATTTTCTCCCAACAAATACGGTATCACTTCTTCCTGTACGGGCATAGGGGAAACGTATCCCATTTCTTCAATCGCTTTACGTATTTCCGGAGAAACGCCCAAATCTTCAAAATTCTTCATTGATCATCCTTGTATAAATTCGGGCGCAAAGGTACGGATAATTATTGAATTTCAAGGAGTTCGGCCCGATTATTTGTTTTAACGGAGAAGTATGCTGCGTAGTTCCTGTATATTTTCATCTGTCAGGCCAAGTCCTTTATCCAGATAGGTCGAAACATTACCATAATTTTTCTCTATCTGATTCTTTGCGGCATTCAGAAATCCTTCTCTCGCAGAAAAGAGTGTGGTAATAGCTTCCTGCGCCCCAACCGGAAGCCGGTATCCGTCACCCGACGCCTGTGGAATATCGAAGAAGTCATTGCTACGGAGATAATCGGACATAATGGTTTCTTCATTGACTCCCAAAGCCGATAGAATCATAGCCGATGCAATGGCTGTCCTGTCTATTCCTGTCGTACAGAGAATTAAAGCCGGGTAATTGTCCTTTTTTTCAAGCGCATCGAACATCTCCTTGTATTCAGCCCTGCAATAGATTACCATCTCACGATTTATACGAAGCATCAGCCGGTAAATACTGTCGTTTTTGATCTGTCCGTTCCGACACTTCTGCATAACATTGTCCGTATTGACCGTTCCAATCGGAATACGAACAACATTGAATCCTTGTTCTTCCAAATGAGGTTTTTTTACAACCTCCTCAGCGGTACGCAGGTCAATAATCATTTTTATACCGATATTCTTCAGTTCCTTGAATGTAGAGTATGATAAACTTTCGATCTGAGCCGAACGATACAACATACCCCAACGCACCTGCTTACCTTTCGCGGCAACATAACCACCTATATCACGGAAATTCTGAATACCGGAAATAACGGAGTTACGACTGGCTGTGACTACACGATAACGATTATTGAAGACCATTTTATAGTAGTAACGTTGTGTAGGATCACTAATCACAATCGTGGCCAGTTGATCGGAAATATCAGCTATCAATATAGGATCCTTTTCGGGAATTTTATCCGGATCAGTCGAAGCATAGATCTTCACCTTACCTTCGATAACAGGGGTTGTTTCCCATTTGATAATACAATTCCCCCGTCCCACTCTTGAATCTTCTTCGCAAACAACAAATATATTGGGCGAATTGTCCGAACAGGACGGACAAAACATCAACGCCGCTAACCAACCCAAAAGATGTTTATACATAGACTCTATCCAAACTTTTACTACAAAGTTAGAAATTCCATCTACACAACCGCATTACTTTACGATTATTATAGAAAGTACAAACTTTTTAAGGGTCTATGAA
>JAIRKY010000054.1 GCA_031259755.1 Mediterranea sp. (in: CFB group bacteria)
ATAGAGAACGCACGGTGGGATCCGAAGAAGAACTCCATTCACATCAACTTCATTCAGGGCAAAGACCTGCGCGAAGCCATCGCCGATACGTCCATCGAAATACTGGGCGAGAAGGGCGATACGATCTACATCATCGCCGGGCAGGACGTCGCTACGCGCGCCACGAACGGCACAGCGACCGCCGGACGCAACTACGTCCTGCACGGTCGGATGCTCAAACTGGCGGGCGACCACCCGTCGGTAGGCGTCACGCTGGCCAACAACGCTTCCGGAAAGAAGTTCATCCTGACCCGCGACATGATAGCGATCAACAATCCCACACAGCTCATGCTACTGCTGCCCGCCAACATGGATAACGGCGACTATACAGTGACCGTGACCACGCAGTACAGCCATTCGGGCACCCTGCTGAAAGCGCCACGCAGCACCGCTACGGTCATCACCGTGGGGAACTCCCCGGACGATATCGGGACGCTTCCCACGGAACCGCCGAACAGCGGCGGCGGCGGTTACATCGATCCGAATACGTAATGGATTAAGCGGGAGACCTTCCCGCTTAGGCTCGGGAAGGTCTCCCGCATTTTTACTCCTTTCTCCACTCCGTTAAAGCTGATGATTTCGTATGTTCGCCCTGGTTTTTTTAGGCGACACACGTAGTAAATCGCGCATTTTTACTTATGTTTGCATCGAAGTAAATCGTAATAGAATGAACTAAAATTGAATGTTAATGAAAAGAGCTTTTATCCTGTGTCTGTTTTTTCTTGCAATAATCACGCTTCCGGCGAAAGAACGCGTGATCGAGAATCCACAGTTTTACGTGAGTTCGCATGGCAATGTTGTGGTTGAAAAGGTTGTTTTGAACAGCAACGCAACACTGCTTTACATGGTTATTGGGCATAGCCCTTCTTTTTGGATACGTATAGATTCCAAAACCTATATTCGCGTAGGCGATGAAAAATATATCGTTGAGTCGGCCGAAGGAATAGAACTGGATAAAGAGGTCTTTTCCGATGAGACGAACGAAACGCATTTTGTCTTGAAATTCCCGGCTATAGACCCGCAGGCTAAAACGCTCGACTTTATAGAATCCGATTGTGAGAGTTGCTTCAAGATCTGGGGTATAAATCTTGATCCGGACGCTACGTTTATCGCGTCGGATATACCTCAACACATTAAAGACCTTGCGCTTGCAGAGGTCCGGGAAGATGGAACGTCGTTGGAAACGCCGACGCTCAAAGAAGGAATAGCGCTGTTGAAAGGCCGGTTTTCCGGATATGTACCGAGTATGAACATTAAGATTGAGGTTTATGTGAACAATCCGGTAACCGGAATTCAGGAAGAATTGAGAACCCGGGTCGGCGAAGACGGTTCGTTTGAACTGCAAGTCCCGTTGGTCACAACGATGGAGGTGCTTTTACGCTTTTGGGGTTATAATAAGTTCGTGTTGCTCTCTCCGGACCAGGAATCTATTGTCTATGTCGACCTGCACCGGAAAAGCTATCAGGAAACGGGAAGCGAGGCATTGAGAATACCTGCTTCGAGGTATATGTTCTGGGGAGGAACGAATGCCGACGTTAACAATCAGAAGGAAGATGTAGATTTAGGCCGGGTACTGAATGATGTGTTCTACTCCGATGAAACATTCACCGAAATCTTGGGAATGGATGCCGCTCAATATAAAGCGTATGTGATGAAGATGAAGGATGATATGCTGAAATTAGCGGCTGATATGAAGCTTGGGAAAAGAGCCGGCGAGCTGGCGGCGCTTACCGTGAAGAATAAGATCATGCATTATCTTTTCTTTGCTGATTCTTACCTGAGTGAAGCCTACCGGAGAGCCAATAAACTCGACTACGAAGATGAGTTGACGGATTATAAAAGACCGGTATATGACGCCGGATATTATTCGTTCCTAAAAGAACTGGATATAAATGATCCGGCAAATCTTTATTCGGGAGAGTACGAAAATAATATCAATTCGGCCAAATATATGCAGTTTGACGGAGCTACAAGTAGTAATCAAATGTTGGGCGCCGAACTCTTCCTGGGCCTGATTCAATCGGGACGTTTAACGCCCGAAGAAACCGAATCGGCGGAATATCTGGTAAGAATGATCGCAAACCAATCGCAGGGCGTTGTCGAACAAGTAGAAGACACGTTGACGCAGGAAGAAAGAAATACGCGTTTGAATAGTTTCGTGCAAAAGTATAACAATGAGATTCAAGCCTATATTGAAGCTCACACGGTTAGTGAAAGGAAAGAACGGTTAGCCCAGGTGTTAGGCGTTTCCAAAGGAGTCGCCTTTGATCTGATGGCTGCTCAGTCGGTATGCAATAATAAGTTCGAACAGATTATGCCCCTGACGGAAAAGGATCTGGAAGCGCTCGGTCAGATAGAAGATCCTTTCTATCTGAAGTATGCAACCGAAAAGAACAATAAACTCATTGCCGAATTGGAGCGGGCGAAAGGTAATAAAAAATATGTGATACATGACGTCCCCGAAAGTGAAGGAGAACAATTTTTCGCGGACATCGTGAAACCTTTCGAAGGCAGCGTGATCCTGGTTGACTTTTGGGCGACCTGGTGCGCTCCGTGCCGTAGCGCCATGAAGCATTTTGAGCCGGCCAAGACAGCATTGAAAGAGAAAGGAGTGGTCTTTATCTACCTGACGGATGAATCATCGCCTCAACAGGCATGGGAGAATATGATCCCGGGTATTTCGGGTGAACATTTCCGGATGACTTCCGCGCAATTCGCAGGATTAAAGCAGAAGTTTGGCGTCAGAGGAGTGCCCTCTTATCTTATTCTTAATAAAAAGGGAGAACAGGTATATTTCTCTGTAGGCTTTGAAGGGGCGGACAGGCTGTCTCAATTGTTGAATGACGAGTTAGGCGAATAGAGAATAATGCAATATTACAGTACCAACAAACAAGCCCCGATGGCCTCGCTGCAAGATGCGGTCGTTAAAGGACTCGCCTCCGATAAGGGGCTGTTTATGCCCGAAACGATCAAACCGTTGCCGAAGGAATTCTTTGATACGATAGAAACGCTTTCTTTTCGGGAAATAGCCTGTCGCGTGGCCGACGCTTTCTTTGGTGAAGATGTTCCCGCCGATACGCTGAAAGATATTGTTTATGATACCTTGAGCTTTGATGCTCCATTGGTCAGGGTTACGGATCGTATCTATTCGTTGGAACTCTTTCACGGGCCGACGTTGGCGTTCAAAGATGTCGGTGGGCGTTTTATGGCTCGTTTGCTTGGCTATTTCATCCGCAAACAAGGACAAAAGGACGTGGATGTGTTGGTAGCGACTTCGGGAGACACCGGAAGCGCGGTTGCCAATGGCTTCCTCGGAGTGGAGGGCGTCCATGTCTATGTGCTTTATCCGAAGGGAAAAGTCAGTGAGATACAGGAAAAGCAATTTACTACGTTGGGACGGAACATTACGGCTCTTGAAGTAGACGGTACTTTCGACGATTGCCAGGCGTTGGTCAAGTCGGCCTTTATGGATAAGGAACTGAATGAACGCCTGCTTCTGACTTCGGCGAATTCGATCAATGTGGCTCGTTTCCTGCCGCAGGCTTTCTACTATTTCCATGCTTACGCGCAACTGAAGAAACTGGGTAAGGCGGATCGTGTTGTGGCTTGTGTCCCGAGTGGTAACTTTGGTAACATTACAGCCGGATTGTTCGGTAAGTATATGGGATTGCCGATCGGCCGTTTCATTGCGGCGAACAATAAGAATGATATTTTCTATCAGTACTTGCAAACCGGAGTGTACACTCCCCGGCCAGCTGTCGCTACCATAGCCAATGCCATGGATGTGGGCGATCCGAGCAACTTTGCCCGTGTACTTGATCTCTATGGAAATTCGCATGAGGCGATCGCCGCCGAGATCAGCGGGGCGGCCTATACCGATGAACAGATCAGTGAAACGCTGAAGAATGTATATACAGATACCGGCTATCTGCTTGACCCTCATGGCGCATGTGGCTATCGCGCCCTTGAAGAAGGGCTGAAACCCGGAGAAACCGGCGTGTTCCTGGAAACGGCGCACCCGGCTAAGTTCTTCGAAACAGTAGAAAGCATTATTGGCGATAAAGTCGAAATACCGGCCAGACTAAAAGCATTTATGAAAGCCGAAAAGAAAAGCTTTCCGATGACGAAAGCGTTTGAAGACTTTAAAAGGTATCTGCTGATTAGGGCGACAGCTTTAGGTTTTAAAGTTTGAAACGCGGATGAACGCGGATGAACGCAGATTTACGCAGATTATTTATTAAACACGGAGAAGAATAATCTGCGTAAATCTGCGTTAATCCGCGTTCATCTGCGTTTCAAATAATAAAAATCTGTGTAATCGTGTAATCTGTGGTTAACAGGCCAAACCTTATATTTTCCTCTTTTTTTCCTTATCTTGTCCCCGAAATTATAAACCATAAACTATAAATTATGAACTTAAAACAACAAACGGAAATGGATGAATTCGTATCCTCCCTTTCC